>NZ_KQ968508.1:0-618 GCF_001578585.1 Sutterella sp. KLE1602 | reverse complement strand
TTTTTGGTGTGCCAGGCATGGGCACAATCTAACGGGTGAAAGTCCCGAGCGCAGGGGATAGCACCAAGCGCATAGCCGAAGGCAAGGGTGTCCATCGTGAGGTGGAATCTGAAGGAAGCCCTAGGCAAACCGTTGGTCCGACGAACAGGAACCGCATCAGGCATATGGGAGTGGGTAAGGTTGCCAAAGAAACTGAAGCCCCAAGCTATACGGAACTCTCGGTGTAAATGCGGCGGATAGATGACGGGAAAGATTGTGTTCTTACCCTGGGAGGCCTTACGGACGGAGTTTGAACTCCGGAGCAAAACTTGTCGTAAGGAGTCAGCAGAGGTCATAGTACTCGAAATCCGAGGAAGGACCGAAGCGAGTCAGTTTCCTCCTGCTGCCCGCACCCCTTTCTGGGCTACCTGAATGCTCCACACGGGAGCGCCTCTGAATGAGAACTCTGCGGAACAGAGCGGTCTACTGAGGTAGGTAAAGGGAACAGGGTATGCAAACAGAAGAACAGAGAGGACGGAGGACACTCCGATGACTGCTCGCAACCGCGTGGTACGAGAACCGTACGCCACGTGGTGTGGGAGGACGCCCGTGGAAATAATCCACGGGCTCCTACCCGAT
>NZ_KQ968507.1:0-750 GCF_001578585.1 Sutterella sp. KLE1602 | reverse complement strand
AAAAATCCCGAAGGGGGACCCCTGCGGAACAGGGGAGGACCGGAGGGGAGCAAAGGGAAGAAGGACGAGAAAGAACAAACGCCGCCACATGCGAAGGCAACGAATGGTAACCCTAGAAGCCATCCTTGAACGGAACAACTTGAACCGAGCTTATAAGCAGGTCAAGGCAAACAGAGGCGGTCCGGGCGTCGACGGCATGACCGTAGACGAGTTCTTGGACTATCTGCGTGCGCACGCCGTCGAGATAGTGGAAACCGTGAAGGCGGGGAAATACAAACCTCAGCCCGTACGCCGAGTCATGATCCCGAAGGAGGAGAAAGGCAAGTTCAGACCGTTGGGAATTCCAACTGCTGTCGATCGAGTCATCCAACAGGCGATCGCGCAGAAACTGAGCGACGAATACGAACCAGTATTCAGTTTGCACAGTCATGGCTTTCGCCCGTGCAGGAGTTGCCGGACGGCCATTGACGAGGCCCTCGATATCGCAAATCAGGGTTACGTCTGGGTCGTGGACCTCGACCTGTCGAAGTTCTTCGACACTGTCAACCACTCCAAGCTCCTGCAACTCTTGTCGGACAAGCTCAAGGACGGACGAGTAGTCTCACTCATCCACAAGATCCTGAGAGCACCGATACAAGAAGGGGACAAGATCACGCCATGCGAAATAGGAACGCCGCAAGGCGGTCCGGTCAGCCCCGTTCTCGCCAACATCATGCTCAACGAGCTCGACCATGAGCTCGAACGCAGAGG
>NZ_KQ968506.1:0-1775 GCF_001578585.1 Sutterella sp. KLE1602 | reverse complement strand
AAAGGAGATCAAATGGCAGCTCGGAAGGAGTTCCCGGTCAAAGTTCGCCGTGTGGCAGTAACGAACAAAAAGACCGGCGTCAAATACATCGAGGAACGTCGCTATCAATACGATCCGGCAAAGGGCTACAACGTCCTTCTGTCGAGCCGTCGGACGGGTGAAAAAATCCTGGAAGGCGAAACGGTGACAACCCGTTGCCGCCCCAAGAAGAAGCCAGCCGAAGCGGCTCAGACTGCCGAGCTCTCTGCCAAACGAACCCGTGTAGGGGCTCTGGACTTGATTCGTCATGCCGGGGCAGTGGCCGGACTCGAAAGTTCGGTCCGCAGGGCGTATCCCAACGGTGGAACCTCCGAGAAGCTGCTCTCTGTCTCTCAGTACTTGGTTGCTACGGGTGAAACTGTTCACAACGTGGAGGCCTGGCAATGCGAACATGATCTCCCCTACGAAGCCGGCCTGTCCGAGGACATTTGCGACGACCTCTTCCACGAGCTCGGCCTGGATGAATCCGGTTCGCAGTCTCTCTTCCGGGAACTGGCCCGTACGGCAGGCAACGACGAACAGCCGGCCATCGCATTCGATTCAACCTCGCATTCCGTCTACGGCAACGGCCTGAAACCGTACGCGCGGCAAGGCTTCAACAAAGACGGCGACGGCTTGGACATCTACAAGATCATCACCTTCTACTCGCTTGATTCCGGTCTGCCCGTTTCTTTCGAGCTTCAGCCCGGCAACATCCCCGACGTGATTTCTCTCGTCAATGCCGTGCCTCGGGCCAAGGCATACGGCTTGAAGAATCCGGAGTTCTGCCTCGACAACGGGTTCTTCAGCAAGGAGAACGTGCTGCGCTTCCTGCGCAAGAATTTCAAGTTCACGATCCTCGCCACGCTCAAGCACGCCTGGATCTACAAGCACTTGGACAGCGCCGCCGATGATGGGACCAAACTGAGAGACCACTTCTCGCGGTACGCTTCTCAGTGCCCGTTCGACGAGAAGATCAGTGCCGTATCGGTGTCTGAAATGACGCCGTTTGAATGGAAGCGGCAGCGCACGCGCAATGGCGTAGCCGCCGGGGATACGGAGTCGAAATCCTTCCGGCTGTACTTTCACTATTTCCGCAACAATGCCCGAGCTGTCATGGAAGCTTCAGCCTTCCACACGAAGCTCAAAAGCTACGAAATGAGTCTTGCAGCCGGCAAGGAAAATGAAATGGACGATGCCGAGCTTGAGTTCGCGCACCGGTACTTCTCGTGGAAGCGTGTTCGAGGCGGAGGCATCAAGGTCATCCCCAACGAAGAGGTCATTCTGGCCGCACAGAAGGACTTTGGGATTTTCGTCATCCTTTCAAATCTTCATGCGAGCCCGTGGGACGCGCTTCGTCGCTACCGTCGCCGCAACGACATTGAAACCTCGTATCGCGTCGTCAAGTCCGACCTTGACGGGCGAAAGCCCCGAGTCTGGACGATGACCAGCGTACGCGGGAAAGAAATCTGCCGACACGTCGCACTCGGCTACCGTTTCGTGCTGCAGAGCATGATGGAGCGCACGGCTCAGGAAGCCGAGCGGCGAGCCAACGATGAGTCGCTCGGGAAGACTGTGCGGAAGCAGTACGAAAAACTAACCGCCTGGATTCGATCGATGACGCTCAAGCAGTTGCTCGATTGGTTCGACTGCGTGGAAAGAGTCGAGGTGAGGAACAGGGTGGCTCAGTACCGTTGGTCTACGGAGACGACGGCCAGAGACCAGATGTTCCTCGAGCTCTTCTTCGACGAATCTGA
>NZ_KQ968505.1:0-1714 GCF_001578585.1 Sutterella sp. KLE1602 | reverse complement strand
GTAAACAACTCTCGACTAAAGTCGAAAGCTTTATTGTCACCTGCTAAAGCAGGCTCAACATAGGGCTTGTTTACACCAGCCCCTGGGTTATCAGCAGACAACCCAGACGTTGCAGATTCCGACCTCCATTGAGGTCGCTGTGCGCTCTGTAACCACAGTTCTTGCAAACAAATCGGTGCTTCTGCCGTGTTCCGATGGCATTGCAATGCGGACAGGTTTGCGACGTATAGCGAGGGTCAACGAAGATCACTTCGATACCCGCTCTACAAGCTTTGTCCACTATCTTCTGCTGAAGCTCCCTGAAGGGCCAGCGGTGCAGGCGTGCGCGAACCTTCTGCCCGGCCTTGATTCGCTCGCGGATGTCCGTAAGATCTTCAAGAACGATCAGGCGAATATTGCGTTCTGCCGCATCTTCAATAATGGACTTGCTGATTTCGTCGTTGATTTGTTCCACATGTCGTTTCTCTCGGCCGGAAGCCTTTCGAAGTGCCTGTCTGGCGCTTCTGGAGCCATTGCGCTGGAAACGAGCCCGACTGCTCAGGTATTTGTCACGGTCGTCCTTCATCTTCCCGGCTTTGAAGATTCGGCCGGTAGACAGTGCGGCGGCGTTGTTTTCGCCAACATCAACGCCCATGACTTGATTCAAAGACAAGTTGTCGAGAGATACTTCCTCGAGTTTCTTCTCTATGGCAATGTGCAGCTCCCATCTGGAAGGCGTGCCTTTGATGCCGCACTTCCAAACGAGGTTGCATTCGCCAAGCCTGTAAATCCGATTCTCCTTCGACGTTCCGGCAAGCTCTTCAGCCAGAAAACCGGCCAATTGGCTCAGCTGAAACTTTCCCGGACGAAGACGAACGCCGACACGCCCATTCACCGTATAGACCGACGCCTCGGTGTAGTTGTTGAAGAAGCGAATGGTGTTCTTGTCCAGGTGAACAACAGGATTCCTGAAGCTGATGCTCGGGAGCACCATCTTCTTATCCTTCGAGAAGTTCGGATGGTTGCTGATCCACGACTGGTACATGCTCGATACCGAACGCATGACGTTGCAGGCGAGCTGTGCACCAAGAACGGACATTTTGGTTCGAACCATCGGATAAGCAGCCTTGTGCAGGTTGTACCGTTGCCAGAGCCGTTTTTTCCTATCTGTATCGGACACGACGATTGGGACGAGCAAATTGCAGGCCTGCCCGTAGAGGCGACGGGTCTGATGCATCTTTTCGGAAGCATCGGCATCGACCTCCAAGGCAATGCAGACGGTACGCACGTCGACTTTGCGTCGAACGAGCTTACCTGCGCCCTTTGATATGTTCAGTCCTTTCAATGTAATGCCTGATGGTTTCCGCACTGACATTGCCAGCCGTACCTACGTAATAGGACGGAGACCACAAATGCCCGCCGTAAAGCTGATCCTTCAACGCCGGGAAAGCCACAAACAGCTTCCGGGCCGTCGAACCCTTCAAAATCTTTACGGCATCGGCTACAGCCTGTGACGGAGGGATGGTTACGAACAAATGGATATGGTCAGGTTGGATTTCCAAGGTCAGAATCGGCCACTCGCGCTCAATGCAGATCGCGGTGATGGCAAGACGCAAAGCCTCGGCTATTTCACCTTTAAGTATCCGTTTGCGGTACTTCGGACACCATATCACATGGTATGCCGTCTGGTAAACGCAATTTCGGTTGTATACTATTTCCACCATATCCTTAATTT
>NZ_KQ968504.1:0-4533 GCF_001578585.1 Sutterella sp. KLE1602 | reverse complement strand
ATGACGGTTTCCGTCGAATGCGGGCATTGGTTTGAGGGATCAGCTCAGGCGCCTGCCGCCGGCATCAGGAATGCCTGCGTACTTCATGGTGGCGTACTCGATCTTCGAGACCGAGCCGCAGCCGTCGTGCCTGAAGGCGCTTTTCTCCTCCGCATCAAGGAAGCCCACGATGTAGGGGGCGTAGTTGGCGAGCGTGTTGAGGTCGATCTGAAGGAGTTTCGAGGACGTGAGGTTCTCGTCCATGCGTTCGCTTGTGCCGAGGAACACCCAGCCCGAGAATGCCCCGTCGGGCTTCCTGCGGTAGAAAATGCCGATGTCCTCACCCTTCTGAAGAACGCCCGGCGTCACCCAGGCATAGGCCGTGGCCATCGGACCCTCGATCATCGGGCGGATCTGGCTCTTGGGAATGAGCGGGCGCCATTCGGCCGAGGCGCAGCAGTCTTCTCGATCAATCGACACGGGCCAGAAGTTCGTCTTCTGCAGGCGCTCAAGAAGCTTCTCATGGCCGTAGAGCGCGGCAAAATCGCACTCGTTGGCGTAGAGCGGCACGAGCTCATATATGGCGATCGAGTTGAGCGAGGCCGAGACGGCGTCCCAGGCTTCGCAAAGGCACATGCCGGCAAACGGCGTGTTGGGGAACGTGGGCGAACTGGTGCACGTGACCATGTAGCCGGGCTCGGGCATCTTGCCTTCCTGGTTCATCTGACGTGAGATGGCGTCAAGAAGAAGCACTCTCCAGTCGCTTGCGTTGATTTTCTTCACCTCTTCTGCGGGGGCGGCAATCGTGAGCACGGACAGCTTGACCGCATCGGCCTCTTCGTTCGTGATCGCTCCGGAGACTTCGGCCTGGGCGCCATCAATCACATGCTTCATCGCCAGTTCGGCCACGGCCACGATGCGCACGATGTGCTTGTCTACAGGATGAGAGCAGACCATGATGGCGGGGCCGTTCGGGTTCGGGATCATGCGTTCGACCTTGAGGTGCGACTTGTCGAGCTCAGCGACGGTGCTCTTGTTGAAGAAATCCTTGATGGAGTCGTGATCCTTGAGAATGGTTTCAATAATCGCGAGGTTCCGACGAAGCATGTTCAGCTCGGACTGGGTGCCGTAATACCCCTGCGCCTCGGCCTGCTCGATCAGGTTCCTGGCGTATTCGTCGAGGAACTTCCTCGTCTTGGCTGCGACCTTTTTCGCCTCGTCGTAATCTTCGGCAAGAACCAGGCACCTGAGCATCAGGAAGAACCAGTCGGCATCCCTGCCCTCTTCGGGCAGGGCTTCAAGAAGGCCCCTGGCCTTTTTCACGCGGTCTTCCTTGCTGCCGAAGCTACTCTCGAGGATCTCACCTGCGGCCGCCATGGAGACGAGTTGGCGAAGCATGCCCCACTCAGGCTTGATGTTATTGACGAAAGTGTCAATCACCGACATGTCACCATCCTGCTTGAAACCTTCGACGACGTACGTGAAGAGCAGCAGCCCCGTGTCGACGGCAAAATGCTGCTCAATGTTCCCGTCAAAGAGCAAGCGCGCAGCCAAGGATGCGGTATGGCGCGCCTCCTTCCAGTTACCCTTCAGCTGGAGCAGACCGCAGACGAGCGAGAGCCTGATGAGGTTGCCGTCCTTGTTGTTGCCGGAAACATCCAGAACTGCCTCAAGTTTCTGCGGGTCCTGCATGTCAAGTGCGGCACGCGCGATGAAATCAAGCTCGACGCGGCTGAAGTTGTCGAGAGGAATCGGCGACGTCACTTCGAGAATCGCGCGCTTGCCCTCGTCACCGCGCTCATACTGGCTGCGCATCCACTCGATGCGCTCGGCCTTCGTCAAGTCGAGTGCGTAGTCCCTCGGCGTTTCGTCGCAGAGCCGGTCGCCTCCGGTGACTGCGGCACGGCACATGACCGAGAGAGTCAGCACGCCGTCGCTGTCCTCAAAGTCGACCACCGAGTCGAGACCGTCCTCAAGCGTTTCGATCATCTCGGCCTTGTTGCCCAGCCTGCTCAAAATGACAGCCGTAACCTGGTAGGCCCTGGGCGCAGACCCTCCTGCCACGAAGTAGAGACCGAAAGTCTCGAGGGCCTTGCTGAGGTTCTTCTCGAAGAGTTCATGATCCTCTTCCTCCTTGAAGAAGCCCTGGAAGGCCCATGTCTCGGCCATGTGACGAAGAACGAACGGGTCTTCCATCTGCTCTTCGAAAGTGAGCTTGTTGAAGAGCTTTTCGGCCTTGTCTTCCTTGTGTTCATACAAGGCACGGATGATCTGAAGGGTGTGCTTGCGAGCCTTCACCAGGCTGCGAAGATCATATCCGTAGGAGTTGCCTTCGACCTTCGCCAAGCTCTCGGATGCCTTGAGGTGTGCGGCAGCGTTGTCGACCTCGTTCCTGAGCAGGTACGATTCCGCACAGAGAAGATGCACCAGACCGCACTCGCCGCCGCATTCAAGGATGTGCAGACAGATCCGGTTGAAGTAGTAGACGTCGGCGCAGTGCTCCGTGAGGCTGAGTTCCATGGAGGCGGAAGCGATCCAGGGAATGATGACGTCGAGAGCCTCAAACATCACGTCCTCGGTGTCGGTCTGCTCGAATCGAGCGGTCAGGTCGCTGTAGGGCTTCTCCCCTTGAATGATCTTCAGGGCTTCCTGCCGGTCAAACGTCCTGCTGGGGGAGTTCCTGGATATCCGACTTCCCGTCATTCGATGTCTCCGTTTTTGATTGCCGTCGTGGATTCAGAGGGTCGCCCCGATCGTCGAGGCGGATCCGGTATTATAACAAAGCACTCAGGATGCCGATTCCTTTATGCTCTAATCGTGAGCATTTTGTGCAGATCGGAGCCTCTGCGGTAGAGACGTTTCACGGGGCTGGCCTGAGGGCAGCCGCAATACGTTTTGCAACGTCTCGTTTTGGCCGCCCGGCACCGCTTCAGGTAAAATGTATTATCGATGGCATGCCGTGCGTTGAGGGCGTTTCAGGAGCCCGCCTCACGGCAGAAGCCTGCCCCAACAAGTCAAGAAGACAGGCCCTACATGCGAATCGGATCCTTCATCGTCATCGTGCTCTCCCTCATCGCGACAGCCTTTTCCGTCGCGGTCACCGCAGTCGGCTGGGAGCGCATCCTCTTTTACACGGGATGGATGTCCTCATCCTTCGTCTACCCCGCCTCGATCCTTCTCTACATTCTTCTTTTCGGTCTCGCCATGATGCGCTGCAGGACGATCACCCGTGCTGCGGGCGCCTCCCTCATTGCCTCCGTCGCCGCCCTTCTCGTCTGGGTCTTCATCTCGGCCGTCGACCAGTACTACGGCGGACCGCTCGTCGCCATGATGACCGGCTGGTTCGGCATGCAGAGCATCATCGTTGAAGAAACCTCGTTGAACATCATCGCCGTCCTGGGCGGCGTCCTCTGGCCCCTTCTCTACACCGTTACCCTCTTCATCGCCACCCTCTTCACGAAGCGCAGGGTGCCGAGGTACCTCAAGTAGCCGCTCGCTTGCCTATTTATGGAAGGCCGCTGGATCCAAAATCCGGCGGCTTTTTTCTTGGCAGCCCTCTTCTTCCACCTCCATCCGTCGGTGACGACAGGGCCGGGGTCCCCATTTCGTCCATCACGACCTCGCTCATGCTCGCCCCAGCGCCGTCAGGGTCTCGGAACAGATTTCGCAAGTCACGACCGAGATCCTGTTGCGTTTAGGATACATCGCAAGCCGAAAAATCTGCTCCCGTTCGGGAATTTTGCCTTTTTGAGGGCTTGAATTTGATCGAGATCAAAGAAAATCGAAAGCTATATGTAACATACATCTTTAGCCCATGTTTCATTCGAAAACCGCCAGTTGCGCGAAGTTTTAGTTTCAGTCGGCTGCCGCGCATTCTCTGGAGAATTCCTAGTTTTCAGGAACGGCTGTGGGGGCGATCGACCCTGCCTCTGCCGTTTTGCTCATTTGGACAAAAACTTAACCTGATAGATGTTCTTCCTGCCTTTGCAAGGTTAAGTAATCATTGGCCGGATCAGTAATTGATCCTTTGAAGGTAGTATTTGCCTTTTTGTTGATGACTGTTTGTTTAATGATAACGCTAGTGGCACAGCCATCAAACGGGAACAAGCGTTCAAAACGCGGTTGTTGACTTTTCAGTCTTCCAGGATCTGAGGGTTAATCCTCAAAAAATACTGAACATGCGTTCACTAAAATCTGCCGCGTGCGAGTGAACGCGTGTTCACTCCTTTTAGAGGAAGAGAAAAAATGAATTCGACATTCAAAGTTGTTTTCAACAAGGTGCGCGGCGCCCTGATGGTTGTGAATGAAGCCACCTCTTCCGTCCAGGCGAAGGGTACGAAGACCGTGATCGCGGCCGCTGTGACGGCTCTGATGGCAGGCGGGGCGATGGCTGCCCTCCCGAGCGATGGCGTCATCACAAACGAGAATTTGAAAGAAGTCGGTACGACCAAACTGACCTCCGGCATGGGGCAGACTGTTACCATCCAGACCAATGGTAACGTCAGTCAGCTGATTGAAGACCTTAGGAATAGTTAGAAAATAATCTATACAACT
>NZ_KQ968503.1:0-17170 GCF_001578585.1 Sutterella sp. KLE1602 | reverse complement strand
GGCCGCGTTCCACGGACTTCCGAGATGAACCAAATAAATTAGTTGTACTGGTGCTTGATGCTGGCGCAAATCGATTTAAGGTTGCTGATGAAGGCTTTTGTGTCCACAAAGTAGTTCGGGTATGCCGTACGTAGATCTTTCATATCGCCAGCGGCAGCCAAAACAACGTCGATATTTGGGTTGTTTTTTTCCTTTCCTTCCATGAGCATGTACATTTGTTCGGCGAGCTGTGATTGCGTATGCTCGAAAGGAATGAACGATGTCGCTTTTTTCTCGGTGTCGAGAATCAGCAAGTAGTATCCGTTTGACTTTTTGTTTTCAACGCCAGATGTAGCTTTGACGACAGAGGTAAAGGCCGCAAGCTTGTCGAATACGCCCAATTCGGCCTCAAGGAGTTCGAATTCTTGTACGATTTCTTGTGGAGATTTATCTCTAAGACAGGCAATTATTGGCTGTTTTTCTTGGATGGAAAACAGCGCACTACATACGCGGAAAAATTGTTTGAATTTTTCATCGCCCAAGCCAGTTTTGAACGAGGATTTCTCGATCACGCCAAGGGTTTCAACGGCGGTTGCCCAATAATGCTGAAGTTTGGTTCGAATTTGAACCTCGACTTGCATCCCCTTCAGTTCTTTGTGTTGAGGCGTGTCGTATTTGAAGACCTGATGAATGCCACGATATCCATCGTCCTTAGGATTAGAAATGTAGTCCTTAGGAGGAAGCACAGGACAGTGCTGGTGGCGACCCTTGATAAGAGATTCGTGAACCCGTCGAACTTCGTCGACAGAGTTTACGACAGCACGGATGCCTCCGATGTCCTGCATTCGGTCAAGCTGCATGTCGGGAAAGCGCTTTAACTTTGCGATGATGGACGGGGTGCGCTTAAGGCGCTGCGCAACAATTGAACCTTTGATGCAAAGTGCCTTGATTTTTTTTCGAAGCAAAACTTGGATTGTATTGATCGGTCTGTAGTACAGAGATCGCCAGTCCGATAAAACTTGAAGCGCCGCTTCAAAGTCGGCGTTAGATACGCTCGGTGTCCGGAGCGCTTCACCTGCTCGACGAACTGCTTTTTTTGACGGGACTGTAAGTTGTTCTGTTGCCATATTGAACCCAAAAGATGGCGGAAGCCCATAAAAAACAACATTGTGGGTCTCCTTGATCCCCTATTGTAACGAATGCTACCTCGGTTTCTACCGTCGCAGATTGCAGAGATTATGCAATGGCAACTCGACCTATCCACGTCTGCGGCCAGTTGATCGTGTGCCACAAAGCGGAGAGGTAGAGTCGAACGCTCTCGAGTGTTGACATGGCTTTCATCGCGCCGCCTCCCAGTCGCGCAGTGCGTGCGTGAGCATGTATGCAGAGAACTTCACGCGCTCGAGTGCGGCAGGGTTTGCACTCTGCCTCGCGGCGGAAAGCACTGTCGTGTACTTCCTCACCGCGTCTGCGATGCTGGCTGTGTCCTTGTTGTCGATGAGTCGCTTTGCGAGGCCGAGGAGGTTGGCGACCGATTGATCGCGATAAGACCATCTGAGCTCGCGACGGATGTCTTGAACGACGATTTCTGTTTCTGTCATCCCTCGTCCTCCTTCTGTTTGACGAAGTACTCAGTCGGGAAGAGCGTTGGCGCGATCTTTCCCTTGACGGGGACGTGGAGGAGGTAGAAGCCTCCCAGCGTACCCTTGGCGTCTACTGGGTACAGGAACAACTCTCCGTCACACTCCGCCTCTGCCTTGCACATCTCTTCTTGCGTCGCACCGATGTGGCAAGCGACGCGCTTGCGGATTTCCTCTTTCATTTCGACTGGCATTCCTCGTCCTCCTTGATCTTCGATAGCAGGAACGTCTTGAGCACGAGTGCAGCATCCTCTTGTGAAACCTTGCGCACGTCATCGGTAACCTTATGGAAGATCGGTTTTGCTGCTTGGTTCAAGATGACGCAGGTGCGGGCTTTCTCGCGCGTCGTGAAGTTGACTTCATAATGCCTGCCGTTCACGTAGAATCCGTATCCCCACATATTCTGAGCGCCCGTAATTTCGCAGTTGAGACGCTGCATTTGCGACCTCGACCACTCTGTTTGAGCTTTCATGAAGGTCTTTGCGTCCTTCGCTGCGTTGAGAATCGCCTGACCGATTTGCTCGGCCTCAAACGACCACAAATCGGCGGAACACAACGATTCATCACAGACGTAGATCCGTACGGAGGTGCCTTCTCGCGTCACCGTAGCGATGTGCGCGCTGTCCTTGTCATGGGTGTTGTCGAAGTAGTCCTTCTCCCACGGCGTGCCGACGATCTCGGCAATGGCGTCCTGAGCGGCGGCATCAATTTTTACTGTCTGGCTCATTCCTCATCCTCCCACGGAGCATATCGAGCAGTCACATCCTCGCGCCCGAAGGCGTCCAATCGGCCGTTCCAAAAGATAGGAAGCGGATGCATCAACCCGAATGGGTAAAAGTATCGACCGTCAAAAACTGCATATCCCTTGAAAAGGGGCTTGCCGAAATAGGGTTCGGGCGTGTCGGTGTTTCGATCCTTTTCTTTGACTTCGAGACGGAGCTGCACATCGAGCGGTGGCCTCTCGTCCGAGAAGTTTTTCCATTGCGTCATTCCTCGTCCTCCTCGCCATCCGGATCGTCCCGCGGGCGGAAGCGGTCGACTTCCCTGATGATTCTTTTGTCGCTCACCCACACGAATTGTTTGCCGCCTCCCCAGGCCTCGTAGCGAGCGACAGCTAGATGTTTCACAACGCCATCGCGCCACTCAACGCGCATCCATACGCCTTCGGGCGGCTCGACTTCGGGGTAGTTGTTCCACTTTGTCGGGTCGTACTCGCGCACTTCTTCGAGCATGTCGGCGTACAGCGCGGCGGAGAACTGCGAGCCCTCCCCGAACCAGAGAACGTGCAGTCGCGGTTCTTTTTGGAAACTGTCTTTTATGAGCTCGCGCTCCTTGTGCAGCCGAGCGGAGAAATCTCCGTCACTGATCTCGTCGAGCTTCCACTGAAGCTCGCGGTCTTTCAGTCTGTATTTCATGCTTTCACTCCTTGTTCTGCCATGCCAAAGGCGATGTCCTCGATCATCGATCGCTTAACCGGGGGAATTATCACGGCCTTGGTCTCGGCTTTCTTCTCGGCTTTCTTCTCGGAGTTGTACGCTTCGTACACCTCGCGAGCGCATGCGGGATCTGCGTACGCCTGATCGGCCAGACTGACGATCGGGTCGGCACTGCCAGTCACTTTCAAGATCTTCGCGTCGACGAGCTTCGACACGGTGTATTTGAAAGACGAGCATTGCGGGCGCAGGCCCAACGCGCAGAGCAGCGCCGACATGCGCATCGGGCCTTTCTCGCCGAGGAGTCTGAGGGCCTTGTCTGCCCTCACTCCGATGTATCCCCCATTTCTCATCTAATGCTCACGCTCTCGCGTGCCTCCAGGTGGCAGCCGGGGACCTCGACGCCGTCGAGCAGTGCCTGCTTGATGGCGACCTTGTTCGGACTTACGGTCGTCTTGACGGTCGTGTAGGCCTCGGGCAGGTCTGCGCCCTCGGCGATCTCTACGGCCTTCGTCGTGCGGATCGAGACGGTCACGCGGACGGTCTTGACCTTCCCAGTCGCGTGCAGGGCATCGAGGAGCATTGCCTTGAGGTAGTCGGAGCGCTTCTGCATCGACTTGACGCGATCGAGCATGCGGTCGGCCTCTTCCTTGGCGGCCTTGGCCTCGGCATCGAGCTCGCGCAAGTAGAGCGCGGTCGCCTCGATCTTCTCGGCGGCCTGCGCTTCGACGGCGTGGAGCGCGTCGGCATTCAGGATTTCTCCGGTTTCTGGATCGACCTCGATGTCATCCAGCGCAAAGCGAAGCGCTGGAGCGATTTCGTAGAGTTTCATTTTGCGTACCTATGAAAAAGCCCTGCCGGTTAGGGCAGGGCCGATTGAGAAAATGGTTGGATGATGGCTATTGCTTAGCTAACCGTCAGTGCGCGATAGCAGGACAACTGCTTCACGCTATAGCCGTTGCGCTCGAGCAGGGCCTCGATGGAGCCAATATTCATGCTTGTCACGGCTTCGTAGAAGCGAGGCGCAAAAGGCGACTGGAGGAGACGCATCAGCTTGAGGACGGTCTCGAGGTCTTCGCGGAAGAGATATCGCCAGTAGTAGACGAAAGTCCGCAGGTTCTCGGCCTCATGCGCGGAGAGAACGATCGAGCCCGCGGGGATGGGGTGCAGGCCACAGTGTGGGCAGCCGCCGTCGTCGGGGCGCGTGGTGTGTGGCACCTCGGGCACGTCGAGCTCAACCTCTCTGATGAAGTCGAGGCAGTCTTCGAGCTGAGTGCGCGGCAACTGGTCGTAGCGTGCGATCTGGTAGCGTGCTTTGATGGCGCGGTAGATCGTCCGATAGTTCGATGCGGTCTTATGTGCGCGGATTGCCACTTCGCGCTGAATGGCGCGCTGCTCTGCGGGCGTGATCGTGGTCGGTGCCTCGAGCTCGTTCTTCATGCGTTCGAACTCATCGTAGAACGCGCACTTGAATTCGAGTGCCTTCGCGCCGGTGAACCCCATGGCGAGGATGCAGAAGCCTTTCTGATCCATCCAGTAGCCAGTGACGGTGCGCTTCGCACCAGAGCCAATCTCGACCTCTTCAGACCATTCGCCAAAATTGGCGGATGCTTCTAGAGAAGGTTTTTGCTCGATGAGGGAGCGGATGTCGCGAACGACGTGATGATGCTGTTTGCCGAAGTATTCCGCGACGATACGGCTGGACGTGACTGGGCGACCTTCGATGACTTTGAAGGCGTTAGAGATAACGATTGACATTGCTGTCTCCTAACAGGTTGTAACCCCTGCATACCATCCGCCAAGATGGTGGGCAGGACTTGCGGGTTGGCGGACCGGCTGTTAGGTACCCGGCGCATCTCTCGATGCCCCGCAAGTCCGTCCCATAAATGGAGACTTGCGAAAGGGGGGCCAGAAGTTGGACTCCCTTGCGGATAGCCAATAGAAATGCCGCTCTATCAAACGACAGGCGGCTATCCGCCCAACAGTTCGGGCCGCCAAGCCCGTGTCGCACCGTTGCGGTGTCGACACGGGAAGCATACCCGAAACAGAGGCGAGTGTCAAAAAGCAAAGCCCCGAAGGCTTTCGCCGACGGGGCTGAAATGTCGCTACGGTCGATTGCAATCTCGGTTCCGTAGAGGCCAGCTCAGTTACGAGACTGGACTTAGAGCCAGGCAAGCCTTGTGGCTAGTTGCTGGAATAGCTTCACTTTAAAAGGGTGGAACCTCAAAGTCAAGCGAATCTGTTGCGTTTTCGCACATGACCGTTGTTTTTCGAACGATGCGTTCCTCAATGAGAACCTTGGGCGTTCCTTCTGCCGGTGAGGCTTTCAGTAGGTCTGCTCTTCCGAGACCGTACATCACGCACTTCCAAACCAACTTCATTTCTTCTGGTGAAACAAAAGGGTAAACATACTGCCGCTTGCCGTTTACCTTGCCCGTGTAGAAAAGGTCTAGACGTGAAAAAGAGACCGTGTACAGCATATCGCCCTTGATCCAGCATTCTGGATTGTCAAAAGGCTTTGGGAGGTTTACGTGCAAGCGAGCGTTCCATCCCTGCACTGGGTCAGGCGCAGTTGTGCTCAAAGGCACGACCGTGCAAACTGTCCCGACTCGACGTCTCGGCGTAAGGTTGATGACAGGCCGTCTTTTCGTGATCTCGGGTTGCGAAAAACCGTTGAAATCACAAATAAGGATCTGGCCTACGTCGGGGTGAATCTTGATGGTCATAAGGCAAGTCGGTTGGAAGATGTCCTAATGATAAACCGAGGGATGATTCCCTCGTCAAGATCTCGATTGATTTGTTGGAAAACTGATTCAAGCGTCCTCTTCGAAGCCGCTTGAATCGGCTTTCGGTTGGTTAAAAAAGCCCCCGGCTTTCGCCGAGGGCTTGAGTTATTCGAAAAAATCGAATGACTGATCAATTTGACAGCGTTGTCAAGATGGTCAGAAGGGTACGTCAGAGTCGTATGTCGACTCGGGAGCGCGTCGCTGTGCAGCAGGCTTGGCTTGCGCAGGCTTCTCGTCGCTGTCCTTCTGGCGGAGAAGCTGGAGCTGTTCTGCGATGATTTCAGTGACCCAACGCTCGACCCCTTGCTTGTCCTCATACTTGCGCGTGCGCAGGCGGCCTTCGATGTAGATCGGATCGCCCTTGCGGACGTACTGGCTGATGATCTCGGCGAGGCGGCCGAAAGCGGAGACGCGGTGCCACTCCGTTTCAGACTGAGTCTCACCGGCCTTGTCTCGCCACTTTCGCGTCGTTGCGATAGAGAGGGCGGCGACGATGAAGTTTCCTTGGCGAATCTCGGGATCCTGACCGACGTTGCCGAGGATGATTACCTTGTTAACGGATGCCATTGTTTCTCCTTAGTGAGATATTGATGCGGCCTCGGCGTCGGCATTTGCCGCCGTGGTCTTGAGTTCTTCGTGAAGGCCAGAGCGCACCATCGCTTTTCTCTGGTCGGGGGTGATGCCTTCAAAGAAGGCCCTGTACGCCTCCATGCCTGAGTCCGCGGCACACCGTGCTGAAGCGATGATGTCTTCGGTCAGGAAGGGGGGCGGCTCTTCGGGGCTTGCGTCCTTGTCGGTGTCCGGCTGGCCCTCGACGGGGATGCAGAAGAGCTGAAACATCAAGCTCTTGTATGCGTAGCTCATGGCCTTGCCAGATGCCTTGTCGCCGTTGTCCATGCCTTCGCCTAGCGTGACTACCTCGACGTATGAGCCATCCTTTGCGCACGTTACGCGGTAGGTGATGTGTAGACGGATGAGACGCATCTTGCCGCTGACCGCTTCGGGCTCTTTCTCCATGCGAACAGGGGCGATGTAGAGGTGATGCTTCGCGAGGAGAGGGGAGAGGGCTGCGTACACTGAGTCGATGCCGCGATACTTGTAGTTGCCGCCGCCGCTCACCGTGGCATCCTTGCCGATACCCTGTTCGCGCAGAGCGTCGGCCACAGCAACGATTGACGCGTGTACCTGCGGCACGGAGTTTTGGTCTGTCATGATGTTTTGTCCTCAGAAAGGGATTTCGTCGTCGCCGATGGCGTAGAAGTCTTCAAGCGACTTGTCGTAGATCGGCTCGGGACGCTTTGCACGTTCGCCGAACCACTGGGCTCGCTCGAACTCGTCGCGGCTGGCGAACTCTGGGTACGGGTCGAAGTCGACCTCGTCCTCAGGCTCGGGCATCGGTAGCTCGAGCGGCTCAAGTGAAGTGATCGTCATGCTTACTCCTCGCTGTGTTCGTCGTACTCGATCTCGAGCATCTCGCCGTAGAGCATCGATGTCGCATGCTCAAGGGCTCGGTCGAGCTCCGAGCTGAGCGTGAGCGTCGCCTTGAGAGACGACTCGAAGTCGTCCACGTAGCGCGTCTCCATCAGCGCGTAGAGCGCTTTGATTCTCGCGTCGGGGTTTAGCCAGTAGGCAGGAAGCACGCGGTCGTAGTTGCCAAGGACGAACGTTCTGGCGTTGTCCATCGTTGCCTTGATGCCCTTTTCGTGCAGCTCAAGCGCGAAGTCTTTGAAGTCGTTCATTTATCTCTCCCAGTGTCCAGTAATGAGCACGCCGGCGATGATGGCCAGCGCTCCGATGAAAGTGATGAGCGTCCAGACGCGTCCAGGGCGCTCGCATGAAAAAGGCTCGACGTTCTGCCGAGCCTGCTTTGCTGCGCGCCGCTGCTCGAGCGGTCGCTTTCGAGTAATTCGTTTCATGTCGAAATTCTGGGGGATGTGGTCGATGATTCGAACCGGGTCTGAGAAGCTCATTCGAGCACCTCGCCTTCGTCATCTTCGTCGTAACTTTCTTCGTCCTCATCCTCGTCTTCTTCGTCAGGGTCGGGGCCGCACCACTTTTCGTAGTCGTCGGGGCCGCAGCCGTCGGGGTAGTTCCAAGCCATATCGTTCTCCTTAATCAAAAATCCAGCGGTAGAGGGTGGCAGCCGCCATGGCCGGCAAGATCACCAGGCCGAAGAACCCGATCAGTCCTTCGAGGCCCTCGATGAGGGAGCCGACGAAGCCGGGGCGATGAGGCTCAGTACCGTCCGTGCCGAAGTAGGTGCGACGTGCGAGACCGTCAAGGTAAGAGATAAAGCGCTTCATGACGCCTCCGAAAAAAAGAAAAGACATTCAGACGCCCTCGCTCGGAAGAACTGCCGGCTCGTGATGGCACGGGCAAGGGCGCGTGAATGTCCTTTTTGTTGGTTGTGGGTGAGGGAGCCGGGGTGAACGCAAAAGCCTCTCGCCTGCAGATGCCCCGGCTTTGGGATCTGGCCTAGTGAGCCGCCAGATCGGCACATATCTGCGTCATGCCGTTGCCCTCGTAGCCTTTTACGGAAGTGCCTGGATGAAGCACTGGATGTTCTTCGCGACCGCCTCGTACTTGTCAGGCGTGCGCACTTTCGACAGTACATAGGGGTCTGTGAACATGTAGAAGCTGAGCGCAGCGGCGAACGCTCTGCACTCAACGCTGAGCCTGCAGATGTCCTCTGCGGTCGGCTTCTTAATGCCGAGTCCGAGGAAGTACCCGGCGGCGAAGGTCTCGAAGTCTTTGATTTTTTGCATGATGTTCAGGCAATAAAAAAGCCCCCGGCGTGTGCCGAGGGCTAAGAAAAGCAAAGCCCCGGGCAGATGCCAACGGGGCTGTCGCTAAATTTTCTCGTTGATGCCTAACTGCTTAAGAATTTTGTTAGCTAGGTATCGAGAGTTGATGCCATGATCCACTGTGGTTTGCTTGTCTCCACATCGCCAAATTTCGTGATCGCCTTTCCCTTTGCGGACAAGGTAAGCATTGTGTTTGTCAAAGATCAGTAGCAGTTGCTTGTAGAAACCATTCATTTTTTATGGAAGAGCGGCCACTAGAGTCATATTGGGGCGAATAGACTGGTTGATCGTAGCGGTCTTGAAGGCTTCTTCCATGGCCAGCTCGCAGCACTCTTCAACCTTCTTTTGAAGTTCTTCAAAAGTCTCCCCTTCGGTCACGATGCCGAGATAAGGTTGAAAGTCGTTGCATTCAGCGACAAGCATCTTGCTTTCCTCGTCATAGACGACGAACACCCTGATTTTGAGTGGAAGGCCCAAGCGTGCGGCAATCTTCCACCCCGGGAAGCCAACACGGTACGCAAACATTAAAGTCTCCTTCAAGTGATGTTTGGCTTGGGTGGGTTAGGCCCAAGAGGTAGCTTCATCTTACCTGCTAAAGGCGCAAGTGTAAACCGCGCAGCCGTCCTTTCTTGTGAAAGCTGGTTCAAGCGTCCTCACCAGTCGACGACTCGGTATTCGTGGAAAAAAGAGGCAAGGGCGCTTGAATCGGCTCCCTCCTTTGGTTGTAAGCTAAAGACGTCGGGATCTAGCAGTTTCGACGTTTGTTTAAACCAACTCCCAAAGGAGGGAATATGGAAGTTAAAGAAGTGAAATTCACGCCTGATCAGGCGTTGCAAATCATCCTGAAAGGGATGGAGACAGGGCAGATCAAGCTGCCGTTTAACGGCACGATCAAAGCAGAAGAGATGACTGCTATCGCGAAGAACGCCATTGCACGTCGCCAGCACACGCCCGAGACGGACTTTTACAGCCTTACTTATGAGCTTGCGCATTCTGCACGCCTTGACTCGCTGTACTTGCTCTGCATGTTCGGGGCGTTGACGCGCGGCCTGACGGATAAGGAAGTTCAGAACTTGAACCACTTGTTCGACCGCTTCATGTATTGATCATTCCTTTCTCCAGATAGAGATCGATTCGATCTCGTTATCTTTCGTGAACCCGGTGATTCGTTCGCCGGGCTTCACGAATATCCCGCAGCTCAAAATGGACTCCCGAACGTCATCACCGAGAACGCGGATTTGATTGACTAGCTTTCGCTCAATCTCTCGTAGCTCGCCTAAGTCCTCGGGACGCGGACGTCCGTCCTTTTGCGCCTCTGCAATGAAGCGCAGTCGGTTTGTTGCGTCAACGGTGACGCTGTGATCGTAGGTCATGGTTATCTCCAGAAAGTTGGTCAAAGCACCCTCCCCGTTGTGGATCCCTGTCGGTATGGGCAGGCAAGGGCGCTTGAATCGGCTTTCAATCGAGACGCGGTTGCGCATCGTCTGCGCTCTGGCCGCTCGGGGCTTTGCCCTCTGCTTCGTTTCAGCTGTTCTCGATCTAGCTCGTGGGGCGAGCTTGCGTCGCTTTCAGGTGGTCCCCATCCCAACCGCACTGGAAGATACCCTCCAGCCGTCCGCTCACTTTTCATGCGCGACCTTTGCGACTACCGTTCTGAGCTGTACTGCGCGTCGCTAGACCCTTCTAGCCAAAGCTACAGCCGCTTCTCAGGCGGTCCCCGACACAGCTAAGTGCCGAGATTCGATGCCCTTCCCATCGATGCCTTGCCTTGCGGCTTGGGTACCAAGTGGAACGTATGCCGTTCCGCATTTGGTACGTTCATGGTACCACAACGGTACCGAGGATGGTAGTCACAGGTTACCAAAATCATGGAATGGTTTGATTTAGATCAACGGGCATTTTTTGAGGGCAAAAAAAATCCCGCACGAGGCGGGATTGAGGGTGGGGGAGGGTAGCCGGGCGCTAGAGTTCTCGCACGTTAAAGCAAAGGACAGCTCTGCCGATCACTTCGACGGATTCACAGGTATCCAGTTGGATCGGCCTGTACTTCGGGTTGTCTGAGATCAGCTCGACCTTGCCTCCTGGGTGGATCTGTACGCGCTTGATGAAGACGGCGTTTGAATACTGAACGGCGTAGAGGCCGTCGGCAATGAAGCGGCTCTGTGACGTGTCCACGATGACGAAGTCGCCGCGCTTGATGCCTGGTTCCATGCTGTCGCCGTCGGCGGTGATGATGTGGAGGGTCTGGAAGTTCAGGGAGGAGGTCGACTTTGACAGTAGCCACTGTTTGGTGACGCGGAGCATCTGGACCAACTGGATGGTCTGGGCAAGCTCCCCGCCGTAGCCGCACGATCCCCTGACGTCGAACACAGGGATCGAAACGACGTCCGCATTGGGCTCTAGGGTTTGCGGGCAAGACAGGGACGTATCGCCGAACCTCAGGAAAGCGGGAGTGACATGGAAGTACTCGGCCAATGCCTCGAGGTTCTCGTCGGATGGCATCTGGATGCCAGACAGCCATTTTCCAACGGTGACGTGACTCGTGCCGATCCGGCGGCCAAGCTCACGCATCGAAATTTTGCGCTCTTCTAACAGGGCTTTTAGGCGGGCAGGGAAAGACATAAGGCCTCCTTTGGTACTCGGATGGTACCAACAAACGGACCGTATTAGGGTACCACACGGTTACCAAATGTGGTACGATACTGGTACCATTAATTTTTATGAGGTACCACATGAAGAAAGTTTCTGTTCGAGACGCCATCTCTCGATATGGCACTCAGCAAAAACTCGCCGACGACCTTGGTATTTCCCGTCAAACGGTTAAGCGGTGGGTTTCCAAGAATTCCGTCACGCGAAACTACCTTGCTCCGTTTTGTCGTCTGACTGGCTGCAAGCCGGAGGAGGTCAGCCAGTTCGCTGCCGACATTTTGCGAATGACCAAAACCATCCGTTGAGGTTTTGAATGAGTTACGAGGCTATGCATAAAGTCCGTGCTTCGGGGTTGTCCGATCGCACTCAGGTCGATGTGCTGGAAGCCCTCGCGTTTTTCCTGAACAAGGAGACGGGGGCTTGCTTCCCGTCGACAGAAGCCATCTCGCGAATCTCTCGCGTCAACGACCGACTTGTAAGGACAACGCTTAAGACCCTACACAGCTTAGGGTTGATTTCGTCGACTCAGAAGGCTGGCCAGAAGAGGTATTTCACCCTGCACCTTGATCGACTTCCTTTGCCTACCCCCCTGCAAGAAGTTACAGGGGGGCAAGAAAATGCAGGGGGTGAAGAAAGTACACCCCTGTATGAAAACACACCCCTGCAGGAAAGTACAGGGGAGGGGTGTAGAAAAATACAGGGGACCCCTGTAGGAAAGTGCAGTACACCCCTGTATGAAACTACACCCGAACAAGGAATTAACAAGGAATCTAACAAGGAAGGTAACAAGGAAGATAGCGCACCGGCCGAAGGCGACACGTTCAATCCTTCGGAATGGGCGTTGAAGCAAAGTCCCAAAAACGGTACTCATGAAAGTACCGAAAACGGTACTTTGGTCCAGCAAAGTACCAAATCTGGGACTTTCCAAAGTACCGAAAACGGTACTACCGAAAGTACCAAAAACGGGACTCATGAAAGTACCGTTTTTGGGCCTGTAACAAGGAATAAGAACAAGGAAAAGGAACAAGGAATAGGAACAGGGAGTGTCGCTCCGTCACCTGATCATTTTCCCGACGCCACGAAAAAGATCGAGGAGCCGAAGCAGAAGCGCACGACAACAGACAGGGGATCGCGACTAACGATCACTGAACTACCAGACGACTGGAAGGCTTTCGCCGAACAGGAAGAACCTGACCTTGATCCTAAGCGTCTCTTTGAAAACTTCAAGGATTACTGGAACGGACTCTCTGGAGCTAAGGCAATCAAAAAGGACTGGAAGGGCACTTGGAGAAACTTCGTCCGCAGCTTCCATAACGCCGAAGACTGGAAACGTCGTCCGATGCTCAAACGCGCTCCCGTTCATTCACCCTCTCGACCCGGTCAGTTCGTCGAGAAAAAACAATCCGAACGTGACTACTTTGACTGGTAAACAATGACTACTGACATCACCACGAAACTCAAAACGGCCTGTGCCATTCCCGCCTCAAAGGAGGTGACGTTCGAATGCCAGATTCACGGCGTCCAGACGTACACCACCTATCTGCGTCGCGACGGCTCTTGGGCTGAGCCGTACTGTCCAGAATGCCGAAGGATCGAGAAGGAACGCGCCGAGCTGCTTGCAGAGATGCAGGCGGACGCGAAAGAGCGTGCGGTCGGTCTCACACGTGCGCTTCACTGCGAACGTCCTCTTGACTTCGACGTGCCTTGTTTCTCCAACTATCAACCGGAGACGCAGGAAGAGGAGCGCAACCTGTCCATCTGCCGCCGATTCGCCGAGCGGTTCACGGAACGTGAGCTTGAGCGAGAGAGGGCGCATAACGCACAGGAACCGGATTGGCGCTCTAAAAACTTCATGGGTCTTCTGCTCTTCGGCAACTATGGCACGGGCAAGACGCATCTTGCCTACTCAATCCTGAAGGAACTCGATCGCCAGGGACTGCCGGGGTTCTACATCACAATCCCCGACCTCTTCGACCGCATCTCCGACCGCGTCAATCGCATTGACGTTGCCGACACTCTCGGAAAGCTTTGCATGGTGTCCTGTCTCGTACTGGACGAGATCGGTGTCCAGTCTGGCGACGCCGACGAGAAGAAGCGTCTCTACCAGATCATTGATGGCCGTATCAAGAACGGTCGCCCGACCATTCTCGTCACGAACCTCGATCGCTCTGAGTTGGTAAACCTGTTGACCGAGCGCGTGGTTTCTCGCGTTATCCAGTCGTCTTACAAGCTTTTCTTTACTGGACGGTGCAGGCGTGAACCCACGCGCCGCTCTGCCGAGGAGGTTTTCTGATGGATCAGACAGTTTTGACGATTGAATATATGAACGAAAGAAACAAAGCCTTGACTAAGGCCGGTGAGGGTATTGTCGCCGCTCGCAAGAGCCTCGATCAACTCGAGGAAGCTCTGAGAGGAACCGTCTCGGGCAAGTTCCCTGACATCGGGCAAGTGGCAGACACGACGCATCGACTCCGTGAAGAGATCAATCAGATCCTGATCGGCCTGGTTGAGTCGAGCATGGTCAAGCCGGAAAGGAGGCTTTGATGATCCTCGATGAGTTCACCGGACGCAACTGCAAGCGCACCGAATACATCGACGCCCGCGGACGGCACTGGATTGTGCGCACCGACCCCGTGTTCGTAGAACGCCGCCTCACCGGCTACGAGACGACGCTGCTACTCAAGCTCGAGCACTGCAACGTCCCGCATCGACGCGCCACCAGCGCAACGAAAGAACGCGCATACCTCAAGCACGATGGATTTGTCGCACGGCTACAGAGGGCTGAAGCAGATCAACTCAACAAAGCCATCTATCCATAAGGAGAAACAAATGAAGCGACAAGACTTCGAGCGCTTTTTGAATGAACGTGTGCACGGCGTCATCTGTGCTGTCTGTGGCCGCCAGGACTGGATGATGAGTGTGAATGAGGAAAACGAAAACATTCTCATCATGTGCAGTCACTGTGGCCACGTCGTCTCGTTCAATCGTAACTATGTGGAAACGCTACTAGGTGAGGCCGAAGCCGAAGACCTTGGAAGCGATGGCTCCAATAACAACGGTAGCAATGCCGATAAGCCAGTTGACTGTCGTCTTGCTGACCTTCCCGTCGACTCTGGAGCTGAGCTCGGTAATTCGTTCTGCGGTTCGTCTCTCGGATTCCTTGATCGAGTTCGAAAGACGATTCTCAACTTCGTCCGTATGGTCAAGGTAAAGCTTTACCCACTGTGAATCGTCAGTTTTTGCCATGAATTTGTTCCTCAATAAACGATCGATCAAAGAACTCGAGACGCCCGCAGTGGTTGCAACGAAGAATGATGCAAGAACTCAAAAGGTCTTGTTCATCTTTTCCGGCTTGCTGATCAGTGGATTCTTTTGGCTGTTGGCCACCAAATTCCGTAATGAGTTCGCCCAAGGCGGCTTGAAGATCCTGGCGATAGCCTGTGGCTACGTTGGTTTCTCTAACCACGCCGTCGTCAACCTTCAGGTACCAATCGGTGGACTTACAGATGGGGCACCGCATGCCGTTCGCACGTTCGTTTAGGAACTTCGTTAATTCGTCAATTGTCAATTTCAATTTCTCCGTGAGTTGGTTGATGGTTTGTCTGGGGAGACACCGTCAATCATCTCACGGGGAATCTCAAAACTAAACAGGAAGAAACGATGAGTGAACTCAAAGATGAAGATTTTCAGCCGGTCGAAATCAAGGGCAAGGAAAACCTCCCAGCTATCGGCCAACGATGCCTTTTCATCCTGCGCTCTTGGAAGGACAAGCCTGTGCGCAACGGTTTCCGCGTTTACGGGTACCGCGATGACAAGCGCACTGTCTACATACCCTTCTACAAAACCAAGCTCAACGTCATTTGCGTCAAGAGCTGGCGCATCGAGCCGGGTGACACCTTTCATGACGGGCATATCTGAGGACGCGACATGAATCTTTTCACACCTGCTGAAGAAAACAAGATCAAGCACCTTCTCTCGTCGATTGACTATGCAGAAACGCAAATCTGCATCGAAGCCAATCAACAAAAGGGACGACACAACTGGGAACGCACAGATGCTCGCAAGCGTGTGCGTGAGGTCCTCAAATCCGTCCGCAAGCAAGCCGATTCGATGCTTCGCCTTATGGACCGCTCAGACGCTGAGAGGATGAAGGTATGAATCGCAGAGTCCTCGCACTTGGACGCCTCAAGTCGGGTCAAATGAACAAAAGCGAAGCGGCTTATGCGACCGCGCTAGAAGCCGCCAGAATCGCGCAGGAGATCGTCTGGTATGCCTTTGAAGGTGTCACCCTTAAGCTCGCTGACGGATGCCGCTACACGCCTGATTTCGCCGTTCTACGGGCTGATGGCGTCATGGAGATGCACGAGGTCAAGGGATATTGGACCGACGACGCCCGTGTGAAGGTCAAGGTAGCAGCCGAGAAGTTTCCGTTTGTCTTCAAAGCCGTCTACAAGCAAGCAAAGAAAGACGGCGGCGGCTGGCGCATTGAGGAGTTTTGATGATCACGAAAGAGCAAGAACAGCGACTTCGCAACTGGGCGCGAGCAAACCGCGAATGCCCGAAGACCAAGAAAGGAGCTACGCAGGTTTTCTGCGAGTCCCTTCGGTACTACTACGATCGACAGCCGGAAGAAGGGGAACAGCTCCCGGTAATGCGTCCGCTACCAGCTACTCGCGGCATTGACCTGGCTGATGCCGATCTGTTGGATGCGGCGTACCGAGACGAGCGCATGACCTCTGTAAACAGGGACGTTTTGCGCCTTCACTACTGTTGTTTTGTGTCGCCGAACACCATTGAGCACAAGCTTTCTCTTGGGCATAAAACCTTTCAGAGGCATAAAGAACGCGCAGTATCTCAGCTCTTCTCTATCGTTGAAACTCTCAGCGAAACAGTGGTAAAATAAAGAATATTGACGAGCAGTTGGCTCACGGTTTGACTCCGCAGCTCCCGAAATGGGAGCTTCGGCGTGCCCGGAAGAAACGAACCCGCAAGGTGAAGGCCTCGCGGGTTTTTGCTTGTTGATGGAGCAGATTGAATCCTAGTCGGATAGAACGTCTGCAATTCCACCAGGGAAGTTAGGAAGAATTTTTTTGTGCTTCCATGGATTGTCTTTGGCTACTTTGGCCACTTTGAAGAATTCCTCGTCATGGTCTTCAAGCCAATAGACTCGGTATTTCATCCCAAGTGACAGGCAACGGACTACGTTTCGAATGAAACTCATGCGACCCCAGACTGTCCAAGCAAGTAGTGTCGCAATCTCTTCTTTGCTGGCTTCAGTTCTATGGGGCTTTGAATCCCACCTTTCTTGAATTCGGCGATCCCTGATTTTTTCAAAGAGTTCGGGGTTATTTTTCAGGAAGGAAAGAACATCAGACTTGGTTTTGATGACGATGTCATCGGCAACATAGCTCTTGATCAGGTCTTTAGCTTCCTGAGCCTTGAGTGAATTAACAATGGTTTCGGGTTTGGTCTTTGCTCTTTCCTTTTCCCAGTCAATCTCGTCTGGATAAGGGCTGCAGAACATCATGTGCCACCCCCAAAGCTCTTCAGAGACGCATCGGGGTTGCCAGTAGTCCCACTCCTTCCAGTGCCAGTCGGCATCTCCTAGGATTTGAAGCAGATTGGTGGCAACGCTCTCTTGGCCTCCCCTGTCCGTTCTGTTCAGACGACAAAGCTCTTTTACGATGAGAGATCGTTGCTCTTCAGTTATTCCATCAATTAGATCGGCGGTGAATTTTGCGGCATCTTCCTCCGTATACGGGAAGAGGTTTGTCTTTGGCGAAGAGACGGTTTTTGGCTTTTGTTCTGAAGTTTTGCTTTTCTCGGATTTGAAAAGCATTTTGACTAAGGAATAGTTAGGAAATAACTTATCAATCTTC
>NZ_KQ968502.1:0-12126 GCF_001578585.1 Sutterella sp. KLE1602 | reverse complement strand
GGCAGGGAAGCCCCGTCCAATTAATAATTGGGCGTGGAGGATTCACGCCGAACTCGTTGCCGATGAGGGAGCCCTTGGACTTGAGGCCGAGCATGTTGAAGTGGCTCGAGGTGACCATGCCGACGACGGCGGTGCGGTTCCGTCCCATTGGGCGGGACCGCATTCGCGCACTGCGGGCTCCGGAAGCCAAACCACAACCACCACAACAGGAACCCCATATGGAATGGATGAAGGAAGCCGTCGACTACGTGATCTTCGGCATTCTCGGCCTCATGGGCTTCGTCGCACTCTGGCTCACGATCGAGCGCATGCTCTTCCTCAAGCGCTACAGGCCGGCGGACTACGCCTCCTAGGAGGAGCGCGGCATTGCGCTCACGAAGAACTTCACGACGCTCTACATCATCTACTCGAACGCCCCCTACGTCGGGCTGCTCGGCACGGTGATCGGCATCATGCTCACGTTCTACGACATGGGCAGCACGGGCGCGATCGACGCGGGCCGCATCATGACGGGCCTCTCCCTTGCGCTCAAGGCCACGGCGCTCGGTCTGGCCGTCGCGATTCCGACGCTCATCTCCTACAACGGCCTGCAGCGCGCGATGAACGTCGCCTCAAGGCGCAGGGCCTGACGGAGGAGAGCTCATGACGATCGAAATCCCGAAGAAGGAGCCCCACAACATCGTTCCCTTCATCGACATCATGCTCGTGCTCCTTGCCATGGTGCTCTCGGTCTCGACCTTCATCGCAAAGGGCGAGATTCCGATTGCGCTGCCCGAGTCGAGAAGCGCGCAGGCTCCCCTCAAGAATTCGAACGAGGTCCTCATCCAGGTGACGGGCGAGGGAACCCTGCACTGGAACGGCGAGGAGGCCACGCACGAGGAGGTCGACGAGCGGCTCCGCGGCATCTCCCGAGACGTGCGGCTTGTTCTTCGCATCGACCGCACCACGAGCTTCGAGCACTTCATCCGTCTTCTCGACATGATCAAGGGCGTTCATCATGAAAACTTCGTCATTGTCGCCGAAAAGCGCGGCTAAGGCGGGCGGCGAGACCCGCACGGCGTTCGCCGCAGCCTGCGCGCTCTACCTCCCGTGCCTGACGCTCGCCGTCTGGGGCGCGTCCCTCGCGCCCGCACCCGCTTCCGTCGGCGCAGAGGGCATCATGCTCGCCGTCGCACAGTTCGAGAGCGCCGTGGCGGCCCCCGCCACCGCCGCCGAACCCGCTGCGGTGCCCGAGCCGGAACCTGAGCCCGAACCCGCGGCGGAACCCGAACCCAAGCAGGCCGCGGAGCCTGAACTCAAGCCTGAGCTCGAACCCCGGCCGGAACCCGAGCCCGAACCCGAACCTCAGCCTGAACCTGAAAGGTCGCGCCGTGACGCACGTCCTCATGGGACACTCCTTCGGAGGTCTCTTTGCGCTTTCGACGATGGCTTCCCGCCCCGCGCTCTTTGACGCCTGGGTGGCGGCCGATCCGTCGCTCTGGTGGGACGGCGGCGTGCTCGTCCGAATGCTGGAGGAGAATCCTGCGGCGGGGCGCTCGGGCGCCTTCGTCTATGCGGGCTTCGGCTCGGTCCTGAGGAAGACGGGCGGCACGACGGCAAGCCGGAATCTCGCCTCCGAAGACCGCTTCAGGGCGGCGCTCGAGGGCTTTGCCGGGCCCGATGCGAAGGTTGTCGTGGAGGACTATCCGCGCGAGACCCACGGCACGATTGCGGTCCCCGTGTTTCACGAGGCGATGAAGCGGCTTCTCATCGGAGGGGCCGCGGCAGGACGCTGAGCGAGCCGGCGGCGCTTGGGTTCTTCGGCAGGAAACGGGATGCCTTCGTCTTCTCGCGGTGCGCAAGATTGTGCATAATCACCCTCATGAAGATGAAATTCCGCACCTACGTCATTGCGGCGCTTGCAACCACGGCGCTCGTGCCGCTCATTGCCTGGAGCCTCCTGCAGTGGAGCGACATCCGGTCGAGCCTTGCCAAGGACGACTGGGAGCAGCGCTTCTTCACGGGCATCGGCTCGGCCTTTCTCGTCGAGAGGATGAAGAGCGTTGACGTCTTTGCGGCCCACGTCGAGTCCGAGACCGCCAAGCGCCTGCGCGCAGGCGTGACGTGCGCTTCGCTCGAGGGCTTTCTCGCGGAGCTCGCAGCCGCAAATCCCTATATAAAGTCACTGAAGTGCACGGGAGCCGACACGCCCGCCGCCCGTGCGGCGCGGTCCGGGGGCACGGCCTGGAGGCTCGAGCCCGGCGACGACGGCGGCTCGCTCAGGTTCTACAGGCGGATTGCCGACAGGGCGGACGTCGTGATCGAGGGGACCGCCGAGCGAGGCGAGCTCTTCAGGGACATTGCGGCGATGTACAACATGCGCGGCGTGCGCTTCGTGCTTCTTGACGAGGAGCGCCGCTACGTCTGGCCCGTTCTGGGACTTTCCGGACGAGCCGTCTGGGACCACGCCCTCGGGCGCGAGGGCCTGATCGAGGAGGCGGGCGAACGCTTCTGGATGAGCGCCAACCGCTTCTCTCACGGCGCGCCGCAGTGGACCATGATCGCGCTCAAGCCCCAGGAGGAGCGCATCGCCGACAGGCGCGAAATGATCGGACGCACGCTTCTTCTGGCCGTGCTCGTGCTCTCGCTCACGGCCGCCGCGGGCTTTGCGGCCATCAGGCCCCTGAGCCGCTCGATGAGGCGGCTGCGCGGAGACCTGGACGAGGCCTCCTACGGCACGCCCGAGACGACGCTGGCATCGGGCCCCGAGGAGTTTCTCGAGTTCCAGAGGGCCTACAGGGCGCTTCGCGAAAAGCTCGACGACCGCAGGCGGCGGCTTGAGGCCGACAACGTCCGCCTCGAGGAGACCGTCGAGCGCAGAAGCAGCGAGCTAGAGGCCCGCGAGCGTCTCTTCGCACAGGTCTTCGACGACATTCACGAGGGCATGATGCTGCTCGACGAGGACTGGCGGCTTCGCTACGGCAATCATGCGGCGGGCACCCTGATCGGCGTTGACGGCATGGCGCGTCTGGCCGAAGTCTGCCGCAGCGGACTCGAGCGCAGAAGCGACGGCACGGCCCTCGTCACGATCGAGGCGGGCGGACGAAGCCTGGTGCTCGAGTGCGACGCCTTCCCGTTCGGCGCGGCTGCGGACGGTCTGCGCAGTGGCTGCTGCGTGCTCTTCAGGGACGTGACGGGCAGGACCGAAGTCGAGCGCATGAAGGACGACCTCATCAGCATCGTCGCGCACGAACTGCGCACCCCGCTCACCGCCTGTCGCCTGCAGCTCGACCTTCTCGTCAAGGAGAACGGTCCGCAGTCCGCCTATGCGGCCATGGGCGAGGACCTCGATCATCTCGGCAGAATCGTCGACGACTGGCTCTCCGTGGCCAGAATCGACGGCGGCTCCTACAGGGTCGAGTCGCGCATCGTGCAGACCATGCCGCTCGTCACCCGCGCCGTGAGACTCGTGAGAAGCCGCCACGAATTCCGCTTCGACTACGACATCGCCGAGGAGGCCGAGTGCATCCGCGTCGATCCGTCGGCCTTCGTCGAGCTGCTCGTCAACCTCTTCACCAACGCCTGCCGCCACGCAAGGCCGGGCGAGGAACCCCGCATCGAATTCCGCGCACGCGTTGACGAAATGCTCGTCGTGGACGTCTGCGATTCGGGCACGGGCTTCCCCGAGGGCGAGGCCGAAAAGCTCTTCGACCGCTTCTATCAGGTCGAGCAGGGCAACAAGCGCCGCACGGGCGGCACGGGGCTCGGCCTCGTCATCTGCCGCGCGATCTGCCGCGCCCACGGCGGACGCATCGAGGCGCTCAGACTTGAGGGACGGACCGTCTTCAGGATCACGCTCCCGATGCCCTCGCAGACCGACGGGCTCTGACGCATTCCTTTCCCGCAGGCCTCCATGCGCACCGCAGGCCTGCGGACGGATACGACGACGGTGCGCAGTACGGGCCGGAGGCTCCCGACAGACATGACCACACGACCTCTCATTCTCATCGCCGACGACGAAACGCGAATCAGGCGCCTGACGGCCGAATTCCTCGAGCAGTCGGGCTTTGACGTCTGTCAGGCGCAGGACGGCGAGGAGGCCCTCGAGGTCTTCAGGCGCTCGCCCGTCGAGCCCGATCTCGTCGTGCTCGACCTGATGATGCCCGTCAAGGACGGACACGAGACGCTCGCCGAACTGAGAACCTTCTCAAAGGTGCCCGTCATGATCCTCACGGCGCGCGACCTCCTGCAGGACAAGACGAAGAGCTTCAACACGGGGGCGGACGACTACCTCGTCAAGCCCTTTGCGTTCGCGGAGCTCGAGGTGCGCATCAGGGCGCTGCTTCGACGCGCCTCAGGCTCCGACATGCGGGTCTCGAAGGTCGTCGCAAACGGCCCGCTTGAACTGCGGACCGCCGAGCACGACCTCTTCTGGCGCGGGCGCTCCGTCCCGCTCACGGAGCAGGAGTTCAGGATCCTCTCGGCCCTCGCGAAGCACCCCGGTGCCGTCATCCGCTATGCGGAGCTGCTCCGCCAGGGCTGGGGCGACGGCGAGGTTGACGTCGCGCGCCTCAGGGTGGCGGTTGCGCGCATCCGCAAGAAGCTCTCCGCCAACGGGATCAATCCCATGATCATCTCCTCCTTCACGAACGTCGGCTACCTGATGGGAGACCTCACGAACTACGACGAGGACTTCGGCCTCTGAAGAAGAGGACCTGCACGCGGCGCGGATCACGGATGTTATTTCCCTGAAACAATCCCGTCCCTGCGGAAACGGGGCGGAAATGCGCGCTCCTTATCATGAAGGCACATCGAAGGGCCGCTCCGAATCTCCCACGCCACGGAGAAGGCCCGCAGGGGCGGACGCAATGGGGCGTCCGCCGGACCTTCAACAGTGCAGGTGATCCATGACGGTCGATCTTCAACGCCGCCGCGTCTTTCAGTCAGCAGTTGCCGGAGGCGCCCTCAGCCTCGGCGCCTTTGTTCCCACGCCCGTGAGCGCCGCCGTTGCCAGGGCGGCCGCGGACATCGAGGTCATGACCTGGAGCGGCTGCGCAGTCAACTGCGGCTCCCGCTGCCAGCTCCGCGTCTTCTCCAAGAACGGACGCGTCATCCGCATCGAGACGGACGCCTCGGGCGACGCCTCCGCGAGCACCATCGACGGCGGCTGCACGCAGATCCGCGCTTGTCAGCGCGGCCGATCCATGCGCCAGCGCATCTATGCGCCCGAGCGCCTCAAGTTCCCGATGAAGCGCGTCGGCCGCCGCGGCGAGGGCCGCTTCGAACGCATCTCCTGGGAGCAGGCCCTCGACGAAATCGCCGCCCGCCTCAAGGACACCATCGACCGTCACACCAACGAGTCCGTCATGATCATGCACGGCTCGGGCAATCAGGCGCTTGTCAACTCGAGCGCGGCCACCTACCGCTTCTTCAACATGATCGGCGGCTCGCTTGCCTGGTACTCCGACTACTCCACAGCCTGCATCCAGAACGCCTGGCCGTACCTCTACGGCCGCTTCGACTACGGCGGCGTGCGCAGCAAGGCCGCAGGCCAGGGCTCCTACTTCTCGCAGGTGAAGAACGCGAAGCTCTACGTCACGTTCGGCAACAATCCCGCCGTCACGCGCGCCTCGGGCGGCGGACAGTCCTGGGAGTTCTTCAGCGCCGCACGCAGGAACGGCACGCGCATGGTCTTCATCGACCCGAGCTACTCCGACACAATGGCCGGACGCAACGCCGAGTGGATTCCGATCCGTCCCGGCACCGACGCGGCCCTCTGCGAGGCGATCGCCTACGTGCTCATCACCGAGAACCTCGTCGACAAGGCCTTCATCGACCGCTACACGATCGGCTACGACGAGGACTCGCTCCCTGCGTCCGCCAAGCCCGGCTCGAGCTACCGCAGCCACATCCTCGGCCTCGGTCCCGACAAGACTCCGAAGACGCCCGAGCGCGCCGCCGGCATCACGAACGTGCCCGCAGAGCGCATCGTGCGCCTTGCCCGCGACATGGCCGCCGCGAAGCCCTGCTTCATCTCGCAGGGCTGGGCGCCGCAGCGCCGCATGAACGGCGAAACGCAGTCGACGAGCATCGCCATGCTCCCGATTCTGCTCGGCCAGATCGGCCTGCCCGGCACCAATTCGGGTGCCCGCGAGGGCGACTCCTACGGCCTTGACGCCGGTCTGCCCACGGGCGCCAACCCCGTCAAGGTGGGCATGCCCGTCTTCCTGTGGCCGCAGGCCGTCGTCGACGCCGCCTCGCTCACGGCCGAAACCGCCGCCGTGCGCGGCGCGCCGGCCCTCAGGCACAACATCAAGTTCATCTGGAACACCCAGTCGAACACGCTCATCAACCAGCACGGCGGCATCAACCAGCTCCGTCCGATCCTCGAGGACGAGACGAAGGTCGAGACGATCGTCTGCGTCGACACGCAGATGACGCCCTCGGCCATGTTCGCCGACTACGTGCTCCCCGACGTCTGCCATCAGGAGTCGATCGACCTCATGGCCGACTCCTATGCCGTGGGCGACCAGAACTACCTGATGCTCAGCGACAAGGCGATCGATCCCGAGTGGGAGCAGAAGCCCAACTGGGAGATCATGCGCGGGCTCGCCCGACGCTTCGGCTGCGAGGCCGCCTACACCGAGGGGCTCGACCTCGAGGGCTGGGTGCGCCGGCTTTACGCCGAGGCGAGGAAGAACCTCCCCGGCATGCCCGCCTGGGACGAATTCCGCAGGACCGGCATCTACAAGTACCGCATGGAGGGCGACAGCGGGATCGTCATGGAGGACTTCCGCAGGGATCCCGACAAGCATCCGCTCGAGACCCCGAGCGGCAGGATCGAGATCTATTCCGAACGTCTTGCCGAGATCGCCCGCACCTGGAAGCTGCCCGAGGGCAGGGGACAGGAGATTCATCCGATCCCGCGCTACGTGCCGACGGACGAAATGGTTCAGGTGGACCCGAAGGCGAAGCAGTATCCGCTTGAGGCCTTCGGCTACCACGGTCCCGGCCGCACGCACTCGACCTATCACAACGTGCCGTGGTTGCGCGAAGCGCATCCCGACGTCGTTCTGATGAATCCCGTCGATGCGCAGTCCAGGGGCCTCAAGACGGGCATGCTCGTTCGCGTCTTCAACGACCGCGGCGCACTCGTGCTCCCCGTCAAGGTGACGCCGAGGATCATTCCGAGCCTCGTTGCCTTCCCGCAGGGCGCATGGTACAGGCCCGACGAGAAGGGACTCGACAGGGGCGGGTGCTTCAACGTGCTCACCCAGCTCAAGCCCACGCCGCTCGCGAAGGCCAATCCCTCGCACACGAACCTCGTCCAAGTTGAAAAGTTCAGGGGCTGACCCAAGGACCCTCAAACGCCATGAAGACTCAATACGCCTTTCATTTCGACAGCTCGCGCTGCACGGGCTGCAAGACCTGCGTGATCGCATGCAGGGACAAGAACGACATTCAGGATCCGAAGCTCGCCTTCAGGACCGTCCATGAGGAAACGGGCGGCAGCTGGAGCCGCAATGAGGACGGCAGCTGGTCCCAGAACGTCTGGGCCTACTTCGTCTCCGTCTCCTGCAACCACTGCTCGAAACCAGCCTGCGTGCGCGTCTGCCCGACCGGGGCCCACGCCCGCCACGAGGAGCTCGGCGGCCTCGTCCTCATCGACAGGGACGTCTGCATCGGCTGCGGTGCCTGCGCCGTCGCCTGTCCCTACGAGGCGCCGAAGCTCGATCGCAAGGCGGGCAAGATGCGCAAGTGCGACATGTGCGTCGACCGTCTTGCAAGGAAGGAGCTTCCGGTCTGCGTCGCCGCCTGCCCGCAGCGCGCGCTGGACTTCGGCACCGTCGAGGAGCTCAGGAAGCGCCACGGCGACGACGGCATGATCGCGCCGCTCGCCGCAGGCGACTACACGAAGCCCAACCTTCTCATCACGAAGTGCGCACAGGCCCAGCCCGCGCCCGAGCGCACGAGAAGCTGGCCCGACTTCCTCAATGACAAGACCGCCTGAGGCGGCTCAACAGGGCGTACAGGGGAACGGCGTCACGGGCGGGCAACCGTCCTGACGTCGGTTTCTCGGACAAAAACTAACGGCTGCGAACAACAGGGGAACAGCAGCACCTCGGATGCGCCGGCTTGACGGCCGGCGTTTTGGGCCTGCCGGCCTCGTGTGGGGGGCGGCGGGCCGCTTTTTTGGATTTCAACAGGTGCACATGACCGCACCTGAGATGACAATTCTTGTACCGACCTCCTGGCCGGCTGAAATGCCGGCGATTCGGGGCCGCCGATCCTGCGAAGGAACGGCGGGCCTTTTTTTCAAGGTCCGTCCCAGGAGGTCCGCTGCGCGTCGTCTCGTCTGAGACGAAGTCCCGATGACGGTTTGCGGACGAAAAGAACGCCCGGCCCTCCGTGAGGAGGACCGGGCGTTTCGTCAGGTCGGAACCGTGAGCGGTCGATTAGAAGTCGACGCGCATCGTGGCCTCGATGGCGTGGTTCTGACGGCCGGCGTCACCGGCGGAGAGACCGTAGCTCATGCCGAGGTTGAGGTTCTTGTAGGTGGACATGTAGCCGACCTTGAGGTCGCCCACGAAGCTGCCCGAAACGTCGTAGTCGATCGTGTCGGTCGTGGAGGAGCCTTCAAGCGTGTAGGACGATTCCGTGTCGCCGAAGCGGCCGCGGAGCGTGACGTCAACATAGGGCTTGACCTCGAAGGTCTGGAACATGAAGGACGGGGTCTGGACCGTCACGCCCACGGGCACTTCGAAGATCGTGGCCTTGTCTTCGGACACGTCGAAGAGCTTCGTGGTGCCGGCGGCGATTTCATAGTCGTCCATGTCGACGATCGAGAGGCGGGCGCCGGCGTGCGGCGTCAGCGTGAAGGCACCCGTCTTGAACTCGCGTTCGGCACGGATGCCGGCGGAGAGGGCCTTGGCCTTGAGTTCGGAGGCGAGCTCGAGGTTGCCGAGCTGCATCGTCACGTCGCCGTCGGTCGTCACATAGGAGAGCGTGCCGATGACGTTCGTCTCACCGTACATGCGGGAGCCCCAGAGGTGCAGGCCGACGTTCTTGACATCGGTCGAGACGGGGAGGACGTCGCCTTCGCCGTCGGCATCACCCGACTGGTAGGAGGCGGCGGCACCGATCGTCCAGCCGTTCTTCAAATGGGTGTCGAAGCCGCCCATGATGCCGTAGGTGTCAAGGGAGTAGCCGTAGGCGGAGCCGCCCATGGAGAGGTCGTCCGTCTTGAGACGGGCGCCCAGAGGCTGGATCCACCAGCCGCCCATTTCCTTGGGCATCGTGGCGGCATGATGCTCGATCATGTCGGCCGTGTAGCCCTGGAAGTCAACCGTCATGGCCTTGACGCCGGAGATGGCGCCCAGACCCGTCACGGAGTTGATCATGCTGCTGATCTCCTGGAGCGAGGCGCCCGTGGAGAGGATCTGGTTGATCAGCTGGGTGTCGGGACCCGTGGAGCGTTCGCCGGCGAAGATCTTCGAGACGAGGTTCTTCGCGGAGACGTTGAGGCCGGAGCCTTCGACGGTCTTGCCGCCCGCAACGATCATCCATTCTCCTTCGGAGTTCTTCTCAATCGTGAAATTGTCGCCGACCTGGTCCTTCCAGGCGTCGGCGGCGGTGAGCTTGCCGTCCGTGAAGGTGAGCTCTTCTTTAGCGATGCCGGACTGGTCAAAGTTCTCGAAAAGCTTGTAGGCACCCCAGGTGAGGTTGGAGCCTTCGAGGTTGATCGTGCCGGTGGCATCGATCTTGCCCTTGGTTCCTTCGGCCGTGAAGAGCGCGTTGCGGTTGAAGTTGGCGGCGTCGAACTTGAGCGTCGTGTCGCCGGCGAACGTGAGCTCGGCACCAAACTTCTCGGGTTCGGAGGGGGTGTCGGCGGTCTTCTTCGTGGCAGTGCCGAAGGTCACCTTGGCGTCTTCACCGAACACGACGGGCGCGCCGACTTCAAGGACGAAGTTCGGGGTGGTGCCGGTGGTGGACGGCGTGTCGGCCTTCACCTTGTCGGCCATGGTCGTGGCGATGTTGAGACCGAGGTAGCCGGATTCAGCCGTCAGCGTGCCGTTGATCTTGTCGGTCTTGTGGATGATGACGTCGGAACCAGTGATGTGGAGCGTGCCGTCGCCGAGCGAGAGAGAACCGACTTCAACGCGGGAGTTGTCTTTGATCTTCAGCGTCTGGGTGCCCATGGCTTGGGTGATGGCGTCGACAGTGACGGAGCCGCGGTCAACGGGTTCTTCCTTGCCGTCGGCGGTGGCGACGGTCTTGTCAAGCTTCGACATGTCGGCCGGGACGGAGGTCTCGGTCGTGGCAAACGTGATCGAGCCGATGGCGACGTCGCTGTTCGTGATCTTCTGAACCGCGTCGACAGTGGCTTCGCCGATGGCAAGCTTGTCGGTATCATCCTTGATGGACTTGTCGTAGGAGATCGTGAACTTCTCCTTCTGTTCTTCGGTCAGCGTGCCGAGGAACTTCTCGAGGTTCTTGGCGTAGTCGTCCTTCGTCCACTTGGAGGTGTCGAGCTTGATCATCTTGTCGTCATCGGTGACGTCTTTGTTAACCTTTTCAAGGGCGGTCTGGATGAAGCCCTCGAGCTTTTCAACCTTGAAGGACGGCGTCACCTTGAGGACCGTCGAATTGAGCGTGAGGTTGCCGAGCGACAGGGAGGCCGAGTAGCCATGTTTTGTGAGGTCGTCAGCCTTCTCTGCCTTGTTGTTGGAAATCGTGAGCCGGGCGTTGTTGTAGACCGTGACGGAGCCGAACTTGGTGACATCCCAGGAACCCTTCTTGTCTGTTTCGGCATCGCCTTCGGTACCGGTCTTGGAAGTGGCGGTTTCTTCTTTCCAGACGGCCTCATAGTTGGAAAGCGTGACGTTGCCCTGATGGTAGTCGCCGTCGGCATCGATCTGGCCGTTGATGGCATCCTTGGCATCGTCAACCTGCTTGAAGGCCTGAGCCTTGCCGAAGGTGAGGGAGGCGCCGGAGGCGAGGTACTTGTATTCGGCCTTGGAGAGGTCGAAGGATCCGCCCTGAGCGAAGGAGCTCACGGTGAGGCCCTTGTTGACGGTGAACGTGCCGCCTTCGGTCACGGAAACGAGGTCGGCGATGGTGGCGCTGGTGCCGGCATCATAGTCGTACACAAGGTGGTCGGCGGAGAGGGTGCCGGCGGCACCGACGGTGACGGCATTCTTCTTCTGGGCCTTGATGGTGCCCCAAGTGGACTTGCCGTTGATTTCGGCATTGACGGCATCGGAGGCGATGGTGAGGCTGGAGCCGCTGTCAAGAGCGCTTTTGGCGTTGAAGAACTTGCCGCCGGTCTTGAGCGTGACATTGCCGTAACTCACGCGAGCGCGCGTTTCGGGCGTCTTGTCGTCTGCGCCTTCCTTCTTGTCGGCTTCGGTCTTGAGCTTGTAGCCCTTGTCTTTGTTCGTGAGGGTGGCGTTCTTGAGCGTGATGTCGCCCATGACGACGGAGGCGGGGGCGGCCTCAAATTCGGTGTTGTTGGCGAGGCCGTTGATCGTCACGTCGGCGTTGGTCTTGAGCGTGCCCGTGTTGACAAGGGAGCCGTTGACCGTGATCGCCTTGTTGGCTTCGATCGTGCCGTTGTTGACGAACGTGCCGCCTTCAGCGACGTCAAGGCCGACGTTGAGCGTCAGGCTGGAAAGTTTGTTGGTGAGCTTGCCGGCAGTCTTGTCGTCTGTGCCCTTGCCGATCGTGATCGTCTTGTGGCTCGCGTCGGTGCTTTCGTCGATCGTGACCGTGCCGGAGGCGTTCGTGAATTTGTCGTCGAACTTCTTGGCCCAAGCTTCGTCCCAGGTCTGTTCGTTCTGGACCGTGCCCGCGACGGTCTTGTCGGTGGTGCTCTCGGCGGTGCCGATGGTCAGCTTGACATTCGTTTTGGCTTCTTCGGTTTCGCCGGCCATGGCGCCTGCGGAGAAGACGGCGAGCGTGGTCAGGACGGCCGCGACGAGCGGCTTCCTGGAGAAGGTGGCGTTGCTCATTGTTGACGATCCTGGTGTCGTACATGAGTGGCAAATACCCGCAAGGATACCAAAGACAGGCGTTGGGAAGAGCGCCTCTCTGGGGCCGCCTTGACCTGCATCAGGAATAGTTAGAAAATAATCTATACAACTAGAT
>NZ_KQ968501.1:0-16032 GCF_001578585.1 Sutterella sp. KLE1602 | reverse complement strand
AGTTGTATAGATTATTTTCTAACTATTCCATAGTGGCCTTCCCGAAAGGGGGATGCCTGTCGAAAAACACTATTCTGGGTTAGATGGAGTTGCTTGCAGTGCACAGAAGGGAGGGGATATGTATACCGCATTGAAAGTAAAAGAGATCAGAATTACTGGAGAAGCGCGACCTACGGTTGAGTATCGTCAAGGACCCTAAGGAAAAAAGAATAACAGTTTTGCAAATTGATGAGGTGGGCATAAACCCTTACAGCCGTTTTATGGCATGCTGCTCCAACTAGACAGAGGATTCACTTCGACCGTCAGCCAGCTCTTTCAGAGGGCAAAGCCGCCTGAACGTCACCGCCCGTACAAAGTGGGCGCGGCAGACCTTTTTCGTTCCGCCTTGTTTTCGCAATTCGGCTTCGTAAACCCCGAAGCGTCCTGCAGGGGCCGCCACAAGGTTCATGACGACACAGATCGCTGCCGTTGGTTATCGTGGAATCGCGAAGAATCGCAGCCGCGTCGTGACGCTCTGGACTCTCTACTACTGGTTCCTGATTAACAAGGCTTCAACCCCCACCCTATTGACAACGTAGCTGATACGAAACGGTACAGGATCCTACGCGCTCTTAGTTTCTGGGCTGGGTCTGGCGGCCCGGGATGTCCGATTTCCCCAAAAGTCCAGAAGAGGCCTAAGATTTACCGCGCCCCGCTAATAACTGATCCTTAGCCGCCCTATAGAAAAAGCCTTTCATCTGAATTAACTTCTGGGGTGAACCCTCTTCAATTACTTTTCCTGCACTCATCACAAAGACTCTATTTGCTTCCATCACACTCCCCAATCTATGAGCGACAGTAATACAAGTTCTCCCTTCCCTCAATCTGTTCATAGCTTCCACGACTTGTTGCTCTGTCTTGCTATCCAAGGCACTTGTTGCCTCATCCATGATCAGAATAGGTGCATTCTTCAGAAATGCTCTAGCAATCGACACTCGTTGCTTTTGGCCTCCTGAAAGCATATTTCCTCCTTCGCCCACACGCGTCTCCAACCCCTCAGGCAACGCTTGGACCAACTCCGTCAGTGATGCTACTTCCAAAGCCTTTTGAATGTCGCACTCCGTTACATTTCCCAGACCGTATGTGAGATTATCTTTCAACGTACTGTCAAAGAGTACGACATCCTGAGTCACAAACGCCATCTGACGGCGCAAGCTGCGATGCGAAACCTTCGATATGTCCTGACCGTCGATCAAAATTCGCCCTTCCGATGGTTCCAAGAACCTCGCTATCAGGTTAACCAATGTCGTCTTACCCGAGCCCGACTGACCTACCAGCGCAACGCGTTCGCCTTGCTTGATCTCCAAGGAAAAAGACTTCAGCGTTGGGACATCCTTGCCAGGGTAAACAACCGTCACATTCTCAAACGTAACAGTGCCACCGCCCGGCTGAATCAGCAAATCCGGACCATCGTCCTTCTCCCTTTCAGCATCAATCGTATCGAAGATGCTCTTGGCAGCTACGGAAATACTCGCAAAGGTGCCGTTCAGTCCAGAGAGATGTTGAATCGGCGCCTTCATCAGCAACAATGCCGAGAGGAAAGTGATGAACTCCCCGATCGTCAATAATCCTTTTTGCGCTTCGTAAAGCGCCATCCCAACAACGCAGGCAATGGCCACCATCGTGAGCATTTGCGTCACGGGGGTCGTCACAGCTGTCATCTTGATGTTCTTGAGCGTCAGTTTGAAAATGTGTTCGTTAACCTCTGCAAAGCGCTTTTCCTCAAAGTCATAGGTATTGCTCACCTTGACCAGACGCTCGGCTTCATAGGTCTCCTGTACTCGCGAAATCATCTTGCCGAGCGTTTCCTGACTTTCCCTCACGATCTTTCGTATACGTCTTGAAATCGTGCGCAGGGTCAACGCGAGGCCCGGAATAATGACGAACGTCACGAGCGTAAGTTGCCAATCATGCCAAAAAAGCACCGACAGCAACGCCACGACCTGAATCGAATCACGCACCAATACGATGAAGGACTGTGCCGCTCCCGACAGCGCCATCGTCGCTTCGTTGACGAACTTGGAACTGATTCGCCCCGTTGTATTCCGCTGATATTCAGCATCGGGCCAGTGCAAAATGCTTTCAAATAACTGCATGCGCAGTTTGACCAGCACGGCCTGGCTGACCTTGGCCATTAGAACCGTACTTATCACCGTACAGATGGCAAACCCCAGAGTCACGCCAATGAGCGCAAGCGGTGCTGCATAAATATTCCAGCCTTCCTGATGATAAAACCCGATGTCAGTCATTTTACCGAGCAAAGTCGCCGTCACGGACGACATGCTGGCAGACCCCATTAAAAAGACGACCGCCACGGCCAGACGCCATTTATGCGGGAGAAAATATCGATAAAGACGGCGCAGATCAGGATCTACTTTCTCCATCCACTTCATGCCAGCTCCCCTCCATCCGTCTTACCTTTATTGTTGTTTTCAGTCTTATCTTCGCGCTTTTCCAGTGACTGCAGTCGCAAAAGTTCGGCAAAGAGACCATTTTGTTCAAGCAACTCGGCATGCGTACCCATTTCCTTGACCACACCGTCGGCCATCGCCACAATCTTCGTAGCGTGCTCGATCGTTGAAAAGCGATGCGCGACCATAAACGTCGTTCGTCCCTTCATCAATGAGACGAGCGCTCCCTTGATCTTCATCTCGTTTTCACTGTCAAGCGCACTGGTAGCCTCATCCAGAATTAAAATCGGGGTATTTCTCAAAAACGCCCGTGCAATCGACAGGCGCTGCTTCTGGCCGCCGGAGAGCCTACTGCCACCTTCACCCACCAACGTGTCGAGCCCCTCTGGAAGGGTTCTCACAAAATCCGCCAAAGAAGCATCCTCCAACGCCTTCCAGACTTCGGCTTCCGTAGCGTCAGGCGAGCCGTAAAGCACGTTGTTGCGAATCGTATCGTCAAAAAGCATGACGTCCTGCGAGACGATGGCAATGTGCCTGCGAAGCGACTCCAGCCTCAAGTCCCGAATGTCGATACCGTCCAGTAAGATCCGACCTTTTGTAGGATTCCAAAAACGCGGAATCATGTGCACGAGCGTACTCTTCCCAGACCCAGACAACCCGACCAGGGCAATACAGTCGCCCGCTTTGACTTCCAGATTGAACTCGTGAACTGCATCGCGTTTGGTGTTCGGATAGCGCATCGAGACATGCTCGAAGACGAAGTCACCCTTGCAGGTCGTCAAATCCACCTTGCCCTCATCCGTCTCGTCGGCTTCGTCGAGCATCGCAAAGATGCTTTCGGCTGCCACCGCCATCATCACGAAACCAGAATTGACACCCGCGAGATTTCGAAGCGGCGGCATCAGAAGAAGAAGCGCCGCCAGGAAGGTCACGAAATCCCCCATGGTAATCACCCCCTGGCTGATCTGGAACATCGCGAACGCGAGTACCAGAGCAACTCCTGACATGAAAATCAGTTGCGTGAGCGGCGTCCCCATGGAGGTCACCTTTGTCATGTCGATCATCATTTTGCTCACGCCGTCATTGATGCGTTTGAAACGATCCATTTCGAGAGCGTAGGTATCAGAGAGTTTGACCAGGCGATGCCCCTCGTACACTTCCTTCACACGCTCGAGTACGGAAGCAAAGGATGCTTGGCAGGTCTCCATGATCGTCTTCATTCGCTTGGAGATGTATCGGAGCAACTTGAAAATCATCGGCACAATAATGAGGCTCACAATGGCGAGCATCCAGTTGTTCCAGACGAGCACGCAAGTGAGCGCCACCACCTGCACGCTGTCACGCACCAGGATGATGCAGGACTTGCTCGCATTCGAGAGTGCCACATTCGCCTCAAAGATGAACTTTGACGTGATGTTACCGGTGGAATTCTTCTGATAAGTAGCGGCAGGCCAACGCAAGATCTTGTGGAAGATTTCCCCTCTGAGTTTTACAAGCACGGCCTGACTAGTCTTCCCGAGCAGATAATTGCTCATGAACATGCTCCCGCCATGCAGAACCGAGATGAAAATGAGCGCAATAGGCGCAGCCACGACGATCCAGGCTTCCTGATCGTAAAACCCGACGTCGGTGAGCTTGCCAAGCAGCATCGCGATGAGGGAAGAAGCGGCACCAGCTCCGATCATGAAGACGATTGACATCGCGATCTTGCCACGATGGGGCTTCAGATAAGTCACCAGCCTAAGAAGACTGGGATTGAGCTTGGATTTGAGACGAGTTATAAGAGACATGCAAGGGTCGAGCATTTCTTAAGATGCAGGAGTTTGCTGGAAGAGAGAGCGGTGCGTTCTTTCCTGAGGTGAAGAACGGTTTCGACCATGGCGCTATTGTACCTGCAACATTTTTGCAGAGAAAACAACATGGTGAATTTCTCCGTCCTTTTATCCATGACGGCTAAGCCGAAACGGCGACGTATATTCAAAGTCTTGCAAGACATTCGCGCGTTTTGATGCGCACAGCACGATCTAGCTCGACAATCTCGTCGACCGAACCGGGAAGCGGCGCCGAAATGCTCTCGAGCATGCCGCGCACCGTGCTGAAGATGTCGGTGAAGCCGATGCGGCCCTCGAGGAAGGCCTCGACGGCGATTTCATTGGCAGCGTTGAGAACGATGGTCGCGCCGTTGTCGGCGGACAGCGCATCGTAGGCGGCCTGAAGAAGCGGGAAGGTCTTCGTGTCGGGCTCCTCGAAGGTCAGCCTGCCGATTTCGGCAAGGCTCAGGCGCTTCGCGCAGCCGTCAAGTCTTTCGGGCCAGCCGAGGGAGTAGGCGATCGGCGTGCGCATGTCAGCCGAGCCCAGCTGCGCGATGACCGCGCCGTCCTCGAACTCGACCGCCGAGTGCACGATGCTCTCGGGGTGGACCACGACCTTGATGCGCTCGGGCTCGAAGTCGAAGAGCCAGCGCGCCTCGATCACCTCGAGGCCCTTGTTCATGAGGCTCGCGGAGTCGACGCTGATCTTGCGGCCCATGGACCACTTCGGATGAGCGACGGCCTGCTCGGGGGTGATGCCCTCAAGATTCGTGCGGCCGCGGAACGGGCCGCCTGAGGCCGTAAGGACGATCCTCGCACCCGCCCTCGCCTTTTCAGTCGCGCCCGCGAGGCACTGGAAGATCGCATTGTGCTCGCTGTCGACGGGCAGAAGCTCGCAGCCCGAATTCCTGACGGTCTCCATCAGAAGACGGCCGCCGCAGACGACGCTCTCCTTGTTGGCAAGAAGAAGGCGCTTGCCCGCGCGAGCGGCCGCAAAGGTGGGCGCAACGCCCGCGGCGCCGACCACGGCCTGCACGACGACGTCCGTGTCGGGATCATCCGCGAGGCGGGAGACGGCCTCGGGGCCGCCGAGCACCTCGATGTCGCCGAGGCCGACCGTGCAGAGGGCCTGTTCCAGCTCCACCACCTTCGAGGCATCCGCAATGACGGCACGCTTCGGACGTGCAGAGAGGCAGACGTCCACCAGCGGCTCCACGCGGGAGCCGCCCGCCACGGCGTGAACGCTGAAGCGCTCGGGATAGCGCGAGACGACGTCAAGCGTCGAACGGCCGATGCTACCCGTTGCGCCGAGAATCGTGATGGACTGTGTCATGTTGCCCCTTGTCAGTTGTTGATTCGATTGTTCCTGTCGGTCGGCCTGCGGTCCTTGCCGTCAGGCTTCCATTGTTCTGCGCAGTATTTTACCCGCGGCCGAACGCCCGGGCCTTAAGCCTCAGGCCTTTCGGGATAGCGTGAAGACGGCGATCTCGCTCGGCACCCCGACGCGCACGGGGAAGCCGTTCCAGACGCCCGAGCCCGAATGCACGTAGAGCCTCGCATGTTTGAGCGCATACCAGCCCCGCACGAAGGTCGCGTTGAGGATCGCCACCAGCTCGGTGAGCGCAAAGAGCTGCCCGCCATGGGTGTGCCCCGAAAGCAGCAGGTCAAAACGCACAGCCTCGTCGTACTTTCGGGCGTGCTTGGGCTGATGGGAAAGAAGAATTCTCGGTCCTTTTTCGGGTGCGCCCGCAAAGGCCTTGATGGGATCGGGCAGCTCGCGTCCGAAGCGCCTTGCCCAAGGATCCGTCACGCCGCCCACGACAAGGGTGGCCCCGTTGTGCTCGACGGCCCTCCACTCGTTTCTCAGAAGCCTTATGCCGAGCGACGGAATCTTCTTCATCCAACCTTCGTAGTCAAGGTAGTGCTCGTGATTGCCCTCGACCGCGATGACGCCGTGCCGTGCACGAAGTTCCGCGAGCGGAGCAACGTCCTCGGACCTGACGTCCACCTCGCCGTCGACGAGGTCGCCCGTGATGACGACAAGATCGGGCGAGAGGCTGTTGACTCTTGCCACGAGATCCTTCATGTGGGGCGCGCGCAGAAGCGCCGACGCATGCAGGTCGGAGAGTTGCACGATCCTCATGCCCTCAAGTCCCGCAGGCAGGTCCTCGATCGGAACCGTCATCTCCTTGACGCAGGGAACCCTGAGTCCCTGCCGAAGACCGAAGGCCGAAATGCCGACGGCCGCGGCCGTCATGCCGATCGCCACGCGCCTGTCCTTCTGCACGAAGCGATGCATGCGCTCTCCCGAACGGCCGGCCAGAACGGACAGAAAGATGACGACCTCGCGAAGCAGCGTGAGGCCTGCAAGCACGGTGAGCGCGAAGACGCAGCCGTTGCCGGCGGCCAGCACCCAGGCGGGCAGCTCGGGGCTAACGAGCCCGCCGAAGAACGTGGCGGTGACGGCGGGAAAGGCGGCGATGAGAAGCGTCACAACAAAGCCCGCGACCTTCACCGCCCGCGGTGCATTCATCGGAAGCCAGAAGCGCCAGAGCACCCAGAGCGCACAGACGGCATGAAAAATTGCAAAACGCACGGCGAACCAATCCTCTCGTCCTGTTTAGGCCTTGCGGCCGGCAAATCCTGCAGGGCGAACTGCCCATGATCCCATTCTAGACCGCGATGTTTTCACGCGATCCTTCTCTTGCGAAGACTTGCAGCCTGACAGATGCAGTCACATTCATGGGATCCTCCCGGGCTTGAATCTCCCTGAGGACCTACTCCTCGTCAATCGGATCGATGAGCGCTTCGCCCGCCGTGGCCTCCGACAGGCGCTCGACGAAGGCGTCCGCCTCGTCCGACGGGACGAGCACCTCGAAGGTTGCGTCAAAGCGGAAGTCCGACGACTGCACGCGTCCCCTCGACTCGGCGAGAAAGTGCTGGAAGTCCGAAACCTGATGGGGTTCGATCGAAACCACGAAGCGGCGCATGTCTTCGCGAAGCGTGACGGGAAGGCCCTCAAGTCCGAGCTTAACCGAACCCTGATACGCCCTGACAAGACCGCCAGTGCCGAGCAGGATGCCGCCGAAGTAGCGCGTCACGACGGCCGCCACCTCACCCACGTCACTGTGCAGGAGTGCGGTGAGCATGGGACGTCCCGCCGTGCCCTTTGGCTCTCCGTCGTCGCTCGCGCCCACCTGAGCCGTGTCGCCGGGAGCGCCTGCGTTGTAGGCCCAGCAGTTGTGAGTGGCGCCCGCGTGCTCCTCTCGGATGCGGTCGATGAAGGCCTTCGCCTCCTCGGGACTCGAAACCCTCGCCATCGTCACAATGAAGCGGGAGCGGCGCACGGTCTCTTCAGCCCGGTGAAAGGCGCCGGGCGCAAGGTCGGGGACTTTGTAGGCGTCGGTCATGAATCAGGGTCCAAAATAAGAACGGGCGCGGGCCGAGTTGTCGGTACCGCGCCCTCTGCATGATCCTCAGTTCAGGCTTAGTGAACGATCAGTTGGATCCACAGCATGATGAAGGCCGTGGCAGGCAGAACGGGGAGCGAGGCGTCCATGCGGTCGAAGAAGCCGCCGTGGCCGGGCAGCAGGTTAGAAGAGTCCTTGATTCCGACAAGGCGCTTGAGCATCGACTCCCAGAGGTCGCCGGCAATCGAGAGCGCAACGAGCATCGCGAGCACGCCGACGCCCCACAGGAAGCCCGCATTGTCGAAAAGGTAGTTCGTGAAGACGTTCTGCTGCACGCAGAAGACGTACGTGAGCGCGAAGAAGACGATCACGATCACGTAGGCGCCGATCGCGCCCTCGAAGGTCTTCTTGGGCGAAATGGCGGGCGCCATGCGGTGCTTGCCCCAGGCGCGACCGCAGAAGTAGGCGGAGATGTCGGCGCCCCAGACGATAAGGAGCACGGAGAGGACGAGCACCCAGTCCCCCTGTTCAAAGAGCCAGAGAAGCGACAGGTAGGCGGCGGGCACGAAGGTCACGGCGGACCAGAGGCACTGGCGCTGCGAGACCTTGAAGCCGTTTTCACGATGGAAGAGTTCCGCAAAGAAGATCACGAACCAGGCCAGCATCACGCAGCCGTTCATGAGCATCAGGAACCAGTTCATGCGGTCAAGCGCACCCGCCCAGTAGAGCGAAAGCTGGACTACCATTTCGACGGCGGCGACGAGAAGAGCGGGACGGGGACCGAGGCCGCCGATGCGCAGCCACTCATAGAGCGTGGCGCCGAAGGCAATGGCCATGACGCTTGCAAAGGCAAACGGACCAATGTAGATCGAGAGCGTCAGAACGGCCAGCAGCACGGCTGCGGTGATCACGCGCGTAAGCAACATGATGAAGGAACCTCCGGCCGGTTCTCGTGACCGGCGCGTTGTATGTCTATGGGGGTGTCGCCTTTCATATAAAGGCCAACATCCTGCCATTTTAGCCAATGCAGGACCTCGCGTGGCCGAATTCCTCAAAGGGGCGCATTGAAAACACCGTCTTGTTCAGGCCTGCGCCCGCTCCTCACTGCAGGCCTCATGTCCTGCATCCGAAACCCAGAAAGCCGAAAACGCGGCTGCATTCAGGCGAAGACGAGCACTCCCGTTCTTCCGCCTCTTCGGTTGGAGCGCACAAGAAAGTCCCGCTGAAAGGCAGGCCGTCTCTACATCCATGTTGTCGGAAAGTCGGAAAGCCCCCCTGACTTCAGCCGCCGTTCCTGAGCTGTTCGCTCGTGCGACCGAAGCGGCGCTCGCGCCCCTCATACCAGCGAAGAGCCTCCTTCAAGTCGTCCTCGCCGAAGTCGGGCCAGAGCGCATCGGTGAAGTAGATTTCCGCGTAAGCACTCTGCCACAAAAGAAAGTTGGAAATCCTGCATTCGCCGCCCGTACGAATCAAAAGATCGACATCAGGCACGCTCATGAACCTTCCGATATTCTTGGGCGTCATCTCAAGCCCTGCCGCGGCGCATTCGGACGCCGCCTGACAGCAGTCCCAGCGTCCGCCGTAGTTCGCCGCAATGACGAGCTCCATCTTCGTGCCACCCGCAGTGGCAGCTTCATTTTCAGCGATGGCCTCGCGAACCGTATCGGAAAAGGCCGTCCTGTCTCCGATGACTCGAAGCCTGACGCCCGCCTCGGCGAGCGGCTCGCACCAGCGGCGGAGCGCCTGTGCGAAAAGCTTCATGAGCATCGAGACCTCTGCGGCGGGCCTGCGCCAGTTTTCGCTCGAAAAGGCGAATACCGTCAGGCGTTCGATGCCTGCCCTGGCGGCCGCCTCCACCACGCGGTTGAGCGCCTCGACGCCCTGCCTGTGCCCCTCTGTCCTCGGACGCAGACGCGACTTGGCCCAGCGGCCGTTGCCGTCCATGATGATCGCGACGTGATGGGGAATGTGGGAGGCGGACATGAGAAAGGAGCAGGAAAAGCGGTGTTTGTACAAGGCAGGCATTTTACACGCCGAGGCGCTGAGAACAGCCCCGGAACGCATCCCGTAACGTATTTGTCCGCTAGCCAAAACAAACATCCGGCAGACCCGCAAGCCTGCCGGATGCCGCTGTTCTTCCGGAGAGAGGAATTACCGAGCCGCAGGAGTGCCACCCGCCTCACCATTCTTCTTGAGCGCCGCTGCAAACTCGACCGCATACTGCGCGACCTGCTGCAGGTTCACCTGGTTGTTTTCAACGGGAGCGTTGGCGGCAAGCTCAGGCTGACCGTTCTTGAAGCTCTGGAAGACGAAGGCCTTCACGCCGTCGCGCTTCTCGTTGAGCATGAGGCCGTAGAGCACACAATGATCGCAGGCGTCGGTCTTGGCGTCTTCGGGCAGGACCTTGACTTCATAGCCCGCAGTCTTCAACCCGCGGACACGGCCTCAAGCAGCTGCGGGGTCGGCGTGCGCGGAATTACGCAGAGCTGGTTGTCTGCGGACGTGCCAGCCTCCTCGGACTGGGCGCCTCCGCCCAGAGTTGCACCGCAGCCCGTCAGGCCCAGGGCCAAAAGCGCCGCAGCGCCGGTCATGGCGATAGTCTTCTTGAACATTCTTTTGTCTCTCCGCAAATGGTTCCGTCAACCCTCCGACTGGAGGCCGTTCTTCAATCATACGCGAACACTTAGGCCAATGACAATGATTCTGATTTAGAAATCCTGCAAATCGCCGTCCGCGAAGCTGGGAGCATCAGGCAGCAAGGGGACTCCTCTTTTGCAAAGGAGTCCCCTTTATGAGAGCGGCATGCTTGCGCTCATCTCAAGAGCAACAGCCGCTGTGGCAGCTCAGTTCATCTGAAGCCGTTCATTTGCCGGCGGGAGTCTTGGCCGCCTTGACAAAATCGGCGACCACGATGCCGTACACCGCCGCACTCGTAAGCTGGGCGCCGCCAATGTAGTTGTCGAAGAAGAGACCGCCCGCAGCGTTGCCAATGGCGAACAAACCATCGATAACGTGGTTTTCCGTATCGAGCACCTGCCCCTTGACGTTGATGAGCGGACCGCCGAAAGTAGCCGTCATGCCCCCCTGGAAGGGAACGATATAGAACGGTGCCTTTTCAACCGTGCGTGCCTTCGGCAGGGTGTTGACCGGCGTCAGGGTCTTGCCCTTGCCCGCAGCGATCGCCTCGTTGTAAGCCTTGACAGTGGCCTTGACGGCGTCAACGGGAAGACCTGCCTTTTCGGCCGCTTCGTCAAGCGTCTGACCGACGTACACGGGAGCCTTGGTGCGTTTGTAGGACTCCCAGTCGTTGGCAAGAATCGGCACGTCATGTCCCGCCTGGTCGACGATCATGTACGCCCAGTTGGCCTTGGTCATGGCCGCAACGTCTCGAGACATCTGCACGTAGGTCTGGCCTTCGTCCGTGAAGCGTTCGCCCTTGTCATTGACGCAGATGCCGTTATTGACGATGTTGAGCGGATTCGCGCCGGTCGGACCGTAGATCGGACCGCAGTGGTATTGGTCAACGTTGACGATCTTCGGCATGAACGGGAGCGCAAGATTGATGTTCTCACCTGCGATGATGCGCGAACCGCGGATCGGCATCTTGGCACCACCCGAACCGATGTACTGCGTGACCATGGCCTGATTGGCGGAGAAGCCGCCCGTGGCCAGCACGACGCCGAACTTCGAATGGATTTCGGAGAGACCTTCCTTCGTCTTGACGCGCACGCCGTTCACGGCGCCCGTCTTTTCATCGGAAAGCAGTGCCACGGCCTTCGTATTGAAGCGGATCTCGACACCAAGCTCCTTGGCCTTCTTCATGAGCGTCAGGGCCAGCTCGCCGCCACCCGGCTTGTGTTCGCCAACAACGAGATGTGCGCGGGAAAGCATCGGCCAGACAAGCTTGGAACCAGCCGCAAAGTTGATGCCGCAATAACCGTGAAGCCATTCAAGAGTGGCATCGGCGTTTTCGCAAACAACACGAGCGAGCTTTTCATCAGCCTTGCCCTGCGTGACCTTCATCCAGTCCTTGAGGAACTGTTCGGCGGAATCGCCCTGAACATTCTTGGCCTTCTGGAAGGAGGTGTTGACGCCAAGGAGGAAGCCCGCAGCATAAATCGTGTTGCCCGCAGGCATGGCCATCTTTTCAAGAAGAAGCGGCTTGAGGCCGTTTTCAGCCGCGCGCACGGCACAGGTGAGGCCGCCACAACCAGCGCCCAAAATGATGATGTCGTACTTGGAGGGGGCCGCAGCCTTGGCTTCAGCGGCAACCGTGCCGAATGCAGCACCTGCACCAACCGCTCCCATGGCGGCGGTCTTGAAGAATTCACGACGAGAGGTAGTCATTTGCCTGTTCTCCATTAGTCTTTATGGTCCCGATGCGGTTGTGCTCCCGCATCGCTTGAAATCGACTATAGGCTCCTCCCGACGGAATCTAAAGCACATCGGGATCTTGACAAGACTGACAAAAAGTGATCTCAACGCTTGAGAACCGCCGTCCTTCCCGCAATCCGACCGAAAGTCAGTGCATCGGCGATGCCATTGCCGCCCATGCGGTTTTCACCGTGCACGCTCCCCGTGATCTCCCCAGCTGCAAAGAGTCCGGTCACCGGCTTGCCGTCGAGTCCAACAACCTGTGCGTCAGGCGTAATGACGAGTCCTCCCATCGTCGTGTGAATATTGAGGACGACTCTTGACGCCCAATAGGGCGGCTCCGACAGCTGCAGGCAGCGTACACGCGCGCACTTGCCGCCGCCCATGCCTGCTTCGACGTTGAAAACACGGACACTGTCCTTGAGCGCATCTGCATCGACACCCATCAGCAGAGCCAATGCGTCCCAGGAATCGGCACGGAGCGCGTCGCCCGTCTGCAACCCTCTGTAGACGTCCTTTCTGCTGATAAGATCCATGGCTTTGACCGCGCCATCGTCTGTCACCATCCAGACGGACCCTCTGGGTCTGGCGAGTATCGCCTTCGCGAGTCCGTCACGCGAGCCGTCCTCGTCAATAAAGCGGCGTCCTCCGCCATCCACCATCAGAACACGGCCCGCGTCCAGATCAAGTCTCACCTGGAAGCCCCGTCCTTCAGGGGCGCCCGGCACGCACTGAATGCATTCGAGCGCGTTCGAAGCGGCACCAGCCCTTATCGCTTCAAGCATGACCTCGCCCGTACTCCCAGGATTGTTGTCCGTAGGAATGCCAGCAAGGTCAGCCCTGTAGCTTTCCACCAGTTCAGGATTCGCCGCAAAGCCTCCCGCCGTCAGAATGACGGCCTTTCTGGCATGAAAGACCATCTTGTCCTTCCCTCTTCCGGAGGAAAGATCCTCGACTTCGATGCTTGCTGCTCGGCCGTTCTTCATTAGAAGCCTCGTCATGGCACATCTTGTGCGGATCTTTACGCCACGCCTTATGCACTCCGAGGAAAGCGTCCGGATGTAGGCCTGCCCCCTCGGTTGCGTGGGCTTGTGGCCGCGCGGCCATTCTGCGCCCCAGGTGGCGACAGTTTCGGGCATGAATCGAACGCCAAGAGACTCAAGCCACTTCAAGGTTGGCAACGCTTCGCACACGAAGCGCCTCACAACAGCCGGGTCGTTTCGGCCGTGTCCTGACGCCATCGTCTGTTCATAGTGCCAGGAAGGGGAGTCCGTGATACCCATCGGCTCCTGACGGGCAGGATCAGACGCATTGAACAGACCGCTTGCACGCAACGTGTTGCCGCCGATCGCCGCCATCTTCTCGACAAGCTGCACCGACGCTCCTTGCTCGGCGGCTGAAAGTGCGGCGGCAAGCCCCGCACCGCCAGCCCCCGCCACCACGACGTCAAATTCGTCTTCTGCGAACGAAAACGCGCTCACAGGGATAGGAGTCATCATGGCAAGCGCGCTCGCCGCGCACAAAGTCCGCCTCCTCATTCTGCCGTCCTCCACCAGTGTGCCTCAGTTTTGAGCTCCGCCATGTCATGCAGAAACTCAGAGAGTTCTGCTGCATTGTGAAGCTCAAGCTTTCCGAACACTGACGCCCTTCGGCTTCTGACGGTGTCCTCCGAAAGGCCCAGAATTTCAGCCGCCTGCCGGTTGGGGAGCCCCTTGGCGACAAGCTCTGCCGTCCGCCGTTCCGCATCAGTGAGTTCGTTCCAGAGAACCTCAGCCCGCTTCAGCTCCCTTGCGACAGCCCTTCTCCGCCTATGAAGTTCACACCCTCGTGCGAGAAGCGGCAGAAGCGCTTCGGCATCGACAGGCTTTTCGAGAAAGTCGAGGGCCCCTGCCTGCACGGCCTCCACCGCCATGCGGACTTCGCCGTGAGCCGTCAGAAAGATGATCGGTAGATCACACTTCATCTCCGCGAGTCTTGTCTGAAGTTCGGGACCGGACAGCCCAGGCATGCGCACGTCGAGAAGCATGCAGCCTTCGCGGGTAGGATCATCACCGTCAAGAAACTCAGCTGCGGATTCATAGGTCCTCACCTGATAGCCCACGGCCTCAAGCACAAATCTGAAGGATGCTCCCACGCTAGGATCGTCGTCAACGATGCGAATCAAAGGCACCTGCTTCATGTTTCCATTCCTGATTGTTGATGTTGAGCTCCCGCAGTCGCGGGAGCACGAGCGAGGCCTTCAGCCCCTGGGGAGTTCTGCGCGCAAAGGCGAGATGGCCCCGATGCATCTCGGCAATAGAGGATGCAATGAAAAGTCCGAACCCAAGTCCTTCCTTACTAACGCTTTTCGTAAGTTTGCCCAGCGCTCCGAACACCTCATCGGAGACGGCAGGTCCTTCGTCGAGAACGCTCACCTCAACGATCTCGTTCTGACAGAAGACCTCAACGACAATCGAGCTCCGAGAGGGAAGATCAGCAACCGCCCTGACCGCATTCTTGAGGAAGTTCACAACCACGAGCTCCAGTTCAAGCGCATCCCCCTTCACCAGTACCTCTTCGTCAGGAAACACGGTCTTTACGTCGACCACCTCGGACAAGTGCCCCGCATGCTTCAGCGCCTCACCGACAAGACCCCGTACGTCGACGGGCTCGAATCCAGGCGTTTCCTTTCGAAGAACCGTGCGAACGCGCTCGATGATGTCCGCCGCCCTGTGCGTCTCGTGCTCGGCTGCCGACAGAGCCTCGGTCCACTTGGGAACATCAAAGTTTCCCATTTTCATCATCAACCTGATACCCGTCAGATAATTGGCGATGCTCGTCAGAGGCTGCTTGATCTCGTGTGCAAACATGGCGGCGAGTTGAGAGGCCATGCCTGCACGCTCAACAAGCGCGAGGTTCTCCTGACTGGCCCTGAGGGCTTCGGCGGCCGCTCCTCTCGCACTCTCCTCAGCCCTGAGTTCTGCCGTCCTGCGCTTGAGAAGACGGTTGACGCGCCAGTGATGCACAAGCAGAAGAAGCAGAACCAGCCCCATGACCGCAAGCTCATTGCGCCAACGGAGCGCAAGTGCCGTGATCGAATTGTCCCTCAGATAGGCGTATGGACCGATTTTCAGCCGAACAAGAAGCGCCTCCACCCCCTGCATGCGAGTGTTTGACAGCCAGTCAAGACCATTGGCATCGGCAGGCATCGAAAGAAGGGCCACAGTTACTGCCTTCACCACATCGGGATCCGCCGATGGGGAAGAAGCGAACATTAGGTCGGGATAGAGTTCGGTCGAAGTTGCACAGCCGCCTGCCGCCCTTTCGGGACGTTCGCCGACGATCCTCACATCCTCGGCCTGTATAACGCCTGTTCTGACCGCCTGCTCAAGCTCACACGCAGAAAGCACGCCCGCATCGCTCATGCCCGTCACCACAAGCGTGAGCACATCGGGAAAGTTCCATTCTGTGAAAGTCACTTCACGAAAGAAGTCCTCGGGATCGAACCCACGTCTGGCGATCTCTCCTTGAGGAATGAGCCACCCCTCAAAAGACCAAGGTGCCGTCGCGGCCCCCCTGCGGCCCCGCAGGTCTTCGATCGTCTGCACGGGACTTCCCGCCGATACGAGAAAGACTGCGCCTACACTGCGGCTAACATCTGCACATCGACTCTTGCGAAGCGTTGCAATCTGCTGGAGCCCCGCACGCGAAAGCATGCGCGCTCCTCCACTAGACACGATGACGAAGTCGATGTTCTCCACAGACTCGGGCTTCATTGCATCGGCATGAGAAATCTCCTTCGTCTCGAACCTGTACTGCGGCAGTCTGGCCTTGAGCGACTCGATAAGCGGCGTATAGACGTCAATATAAAAGCTCGGTGTAAAGGTGTCGACAAGTCCAACACGCACAACACCTGAAGCGTCCCCGGAGGGTGCGACCATCCCCGTCTCAGCGGCAATTGCGGCGGAGGCGCCAAAAAGAAAGGTTCATCTCGGAAGTCCGTGGAAC
>NZ_KQ968500.1:0-12615 GCF_001578585.1 Sutterella sp. KLE1602 | reverse complement strand
TTGAAGCCTCCGCCTTTAGGCGGGGGTTATTGACCTTTTCCGTGGCCTCGACCGCGAGCTTGGAGGCGGCGGGCAGGATGGACATGCACATGGCGATGATCGGATCGACGATGAATCCGGGGAACGCCTGCTTGAAGAATTCCTCGATTTCCTCAGGCGTGCGGGCGAAGATGCCGCTCATCAGGTAGCCCAGCGTGAGGAAAGACGCCGTGAAAAGAGCGCGGCTCTCTTCGTCCATCCTGGAAAGTGTCTCGCTGAGAAGCTTCGCGTAGTGTTCGCCTGCAGTGGGGCCATCGTAATCGCCTTCGATGACGGGGGCGAAGTGCTTCTTGAGAAGGGAGCCGTCGTCCTTCTCGGGTGTGTGATGCACGAGGAATTCCGAAAGCGTGGCAAGGCTGGGAAGGAAGGTTTCGGTAGTGGCGTCTGCCAGATGGAGCTTCTTGAAGTGTTCCTTTGCGGCGGCCTCGTCCTTCAGGAAATGATTGACGGCGGTGAGTGCGCATGAGAGCGGAAGACAGATGTCCTGATTCGCTTCGGCACTTTCGCATGCCTCGTCGAAGCTTCTGCACATCTGCATCACGGGGTCGTCGGATTCGACGAGTTCCACGCCGGCGACGATGCCGGCCAGATGGAGGGCGAGTCCCCGGTCGGAGGCCGCAAGATCGTCAGACTCCGCGAGACGGGAGCTCGCGCGGGAGTCGATGTCTTCGGGACGACAGTCGAGCATGGCGGCCAGGGCGGAGACGAGAAGGGCAAGAGCGACTCTGGCGGGATGGTCGGCCTTCTGGCTCACGGCGCGCTGAAGGTTCCAGAACTGCTCGAAAACGGCATCGAGCTCTCGGTCGAAGGGCGAGAAGCGGCTGGAGACTGCGGCGAGCACGTCGCTTGCCGTGCGGGACTCGTTGAACTGCCTGAGCACGGCCGGAATGAAAAGCGGCTGAATGCCGGAACTCTCAAGGTTTTTCTCGAGAACCTTCGGGTCGTCGTTCGAGAGGTCTCGAAGCACCGAGACGATCCTGTTGTGGCACCACGCAAAGCAGGCGCGGGAACTCGACGAAAGGCGCTGCAGGCTCTTGTTGAGCTCGGCGACGCTAGCGGCCTCGGTCGGAAGTTCGATGAGGCTGCCCCGGAAGTCGGCGTTCATGCCGAGTTCGCCGAACATGATCTCGAGAACCCCCTGAAGGTCCCAGTAGGCGCCCATGAGCCCCGTGAGGTCGCTGTTGTCGTAGAGATAGTGCTCGATGGGATCCTCATCGTCGTCGGGATCCGCGCCGGTGACGATGGACGAGGAGGAAATCGCGCCCCAGATGACGTCGAGCGAGACGACGAGCGGATTGCTGTCGTCTCCGAGCGTTCCCGCGAGCTCGCGAATCATGTCTGCGAGGGTTCCGCTCTCGGCGGCCGCGTCACGGTCGAAGGCTTCCGCATCGTCGGCAAGGTCTCCGATGGCCTTGACGGCAGTCTCCAGAACGTTGTTGTCTTCAGCCGTCAGGCCGAGTGCGGCGACGATGGCGGCGGATCCGCAGTGGATGTGCGCATAGAAGGGGCGCAGCGATTCGGGAAGCGCCTTGTAGGCGGTCAGAACGGCGGAAGTCGTGAACTCGGAGGGCGATTCGGTTTGAGGTACCTGCATGGGGAATCCTTCGATTGAAAAAACTGCCAGACTGAAAGTATGCGACAAATCGCCGGCATTCGCGTGCTTGGCAGGGTAATGCCTGAGATTGCGCGGGTTGGGCACTGCTTGTTTTTGGGATCAGCGCCGCCAGTTTTTGTACGGATTCCTTGCGAGCATCGAGTTGTAGTAGCGCGGATCGCCCGTCACCTCCTCGCCGATCCACTCGGGCTTCTCGAAGGAAGCATCCACGGATGGCAGCTCGATCTCGGCCATGACGAGGCCCTCGTTGTCGCCGAAGAATTCGTCCACCTCCCAGACGAAGCCCGCAAACGGAATCTTCGTGCGGGTTTTGGCGATGACGGGCTTTTCGGCGAGTTCGTCGAGCATGGTCCGGGCCTCGTTGTACGGGATCTCGTACTCGTACTCGGGATGCGCGATGCCGCTTCCGCGTCCCTTGACCGTGAGAAAGCCCTTGTCGCCCACGGTTCGCACGCGCACCGTGCGGTTCCTGTCGCTGCAGAGGTAGCCCTGAGCGTAGCGCACGGCGCAGCCGAGCTTCCGCCAGCCGTCCGACTTCACGAGAAACTTGCGTTCGATTTCAATGCCCATGATTCCGGTCCCTCCATTCGATTCAGTTCATCGACCTGGCGCTTCGAGCGCCGCGAGCACGGTCTGCACGAGTGCGAGGCGATTTTCGGGCGTTGCGCCGCCCGAGTCGATCCTCAGCTTGTCGGGCCCGAGCATGCGGGCGTCCTTCCTCGACTGCAGGAAGCGGATGAGTGCCATCGGCTCGACGGCGGGCCTTGCCGTGAATGTGATGACGGTCGCCGTGTCGGCGCAGTCGATCTTGCGCACGCCGAGCGCTTCGCAGCGAAGGCGCAGCCTGTGGATCTGAGTGAGTCTCTGCGCGGCCTCGGGAAGCTTGCCGTAGCGGTCGGCGAGCGATTCGGTCGTGCGGATGATGTCCTCGACACTCGTCGCGGACGAGAGCTCCTTGTAGAAGCCGAGGCGTTGCGAGACGTCCGAGACGTAGCTGCTCGGCAGCAGTGCGGGCGCATGGAGCGAGATTTCCGTGGTCGGCACGAGGGGCTCCGTGAAGTCGGGAAGTTCTCCGCGCTTGAGTGCCTTGACGGCATTGGCGAGCATGCGGCTGTAGAGGTCGAACCCGACCTCGGCGATCTCGCCCGACTGGTGTTCGCCTAGCACTTCGCCCGCGCCTCGGATCTCGAGGTCGTGCATGGCGAGGTAGAAGCCGCTGCCGAGTTCCTCAAGGGACTGGATGGCTTCGAGGCGCTGCTTCGCCTGCTTCGTCGTGGCGCCCGAGGGCGGGGTGAGCAGGTAGGCGTAGGCCTGATGGTGGCTTCGGCCGACGCGGCCGCGCAACTGATGGAGCTGTGCGAGGCCGAGCTTGTCAGCCCGCTGCATGATGATCGTGTTGGCGGTCGGGACGTCGATGCCCGTCTCGATGATGGTCGTGCAGAGGAGCAGGTTGTAGCGCTGCTGGTAGAACTCGCGCATGATGTGCTCAAGCTCGCGCTCGCTCATCTGTCCGTGCGCGACGGCGATGCGTGCTTCGGGAATCAGCGTGGCGAGCTGCTCGCGACGGTTCTCGATCGTCTCCACCTCGTTGTGCAGGAAGTAGACCTGGCCGCCGCGCTTGAGTTCGCGGATGACGGCCTCGCGGATGAGGCCCGGCTCCTCGGCGTGCACAAAGGTCTTGACCGCCAGACGGCGCTCGGGGGCTGTCGCGATGACGGAGAAGTCGCGGATGCCTTCGAGGCTCATCGAGAGCGTGCGCGGGATCGGCGTGGCCGTGAGCGTGAGGACGTCGACCTCGGCGCGCAGCTTCCTGAGCGTCTCCTTCTGGCGAACGCCGAAGCGGTGTTCCTCGTCGATGATGACGAGGCCGAGGCGCTTGAAGGACACCTTGTCGGTAAGAAGCTTGTGCGTGCCGATCACGATGTCGACCGTGCCGTCGGCGATGCCTTCGAGCGCCTTCGTCGTCTCTTTGCCCGTTCTGAAGCGGGAGAGCTCGGCGACGCGCACGGGCCAGGGCGCGAATCGGTCGCGGAAGGTCTGGGCATGCTGCTCGGCGAGCAGGGTCGTCGGGCAGAGCACGGCCACCTGCCGGCCCGCCGAGACGGCGACGAAGGCCGCGCGCAGCGCGACTTCGGTCTTGCCGAAGCCCACGTCGCCGCAGACAAGGCGGTCCATCGTCTTGCCCGTCGTCATGTCGTTGAGGACGGCGCCGATGGCGGCCGCCTGGTCGGGCGTCTCGTCGAATGCAAAGCCCTCGCAGAAGGCCTCGTAGTCGCTGATGTCGATGGGGAAGACGACGCCCTTGCGGGTCTCGCGTAGCGCATAGAGGTGCAGGAGCTCGGCCGCCGTGTCGCGGACCTGCTCGGCCGCCTTCCTTCTCGCCTTTTCCCAGTCGCCGCGTCCGAGAGCGTGCAGCGGGGCGTTCTCGGGATCGGCGCCCGAGTAGCGTGAGATGAGGTGGAGGTTGGCGATCGGCACGAAGAGCTTGGCCTCGTTCTTGTAGTCGATGCGCAGAAGCTCGGCCTCTCCGTCGGGCGTGTCCATGTGCACGAGCCCCTGATAGCGGCCGATGCCGTGCTCTAGGTGCACGACGGCATCCCCGATCTTGAGTTCGGAGACGTCGCGCACGATCATTTCGATGTTGGTCGACTGGCGGTTGCGGCGCAGACGCGAACGCCTCGGGCTGGCGGCATAGAGCTCGGTTTCGGTGAGGATCGCCGTACCGGGATTCTCAAGGAGGCTGCCCGCAAAGAGCGGCGCGGCCGCAAGGCCCACGGGCGCGTCGCCCGCGAGGAAGTCCGCCCAGTTTTCGTACTCCGTGAATTCGAGGCCCGACGCCCTGAAGAGCTCGCCCATCGTGCCCATGCGGCCCACCGAGGTCGCAACGATGAGCGTGCGGCGGCCCCGCGTCTTCTCGGTCGTCGTGAAGGCGATGAGGTTCGAGACGGGGTTCTGGCTCTTGCGGTCGACCGCAACGCCCTTGAGGGCGAGCGCGTCTTCGGGGGCTCCCTCGCGCCTGAAGGTGAAGCGCGCGAACTTCGAGAGGCTCGTGAAGAACGCTTCGGGCGTGAGCCAGAGCTCCTCGGGCTTCATCGCGGGACGGTCCGCGTCCGTTTCGAGCATGCGCTGGCGCGAGAGCGTCTCCTTCATGAAGCCAGCAAGCGCGGTCTGCACGTCGCCCACGAGCACGACGCGCGTGCCCGCCGACAGATAGTCGGCCAGCGTGGCCGTCTGCTCGAAAAAGAGCGGCAGATAGTATTCGATGCCCGGCGGCAGGACCCCGTTGCCGATGTCGCGGTAGACGAGGCTTTTGCCCGGATCGCCTGCAAAGCGCGTGCGCCAGCGCTGCCTGAAGCCCGTGACGGCCTCGGGCGTCACGGGGAACTCGTGGCCCGGAAGCAGCCTGATCTCGTTGACGGCCTCCATGGAGCGCTGCGTCTCGACGTCGAACCAGCGGATCGACTCGATCTCGTCGTCGAAGAGGTCGAGGCGGAAGGGCCTGTCGGAGCCCATCGGGAAGACGTCGATGATGCTGCCGCGAACGGCGAATTCACCCGCCGCGAGCACCTGCTTGACGCCTGCGTAGCCTGCGGCGGCGAGGTTCGAGCGAAGGCCCTCGACCGAGAGCGTGTCGCCGGGACGGAAGAAGAAGGTGTTCGCGCCCACGTAGGCGACGGGCGCCATGCGCTGGGCGGCCGTGACGGCGGAGGCGATCACGACGTCGAGGCCCTTCGTGCCCGAGGTCATGCGGTAGAGGGTCTCAAGGCGCTCGGAGACGATGTCCTCCTGCGGGGAGAGCACGTCGTAGGGGAGCGTCTCCCAGTCGGGGAGGCTTCTGACGCCGAGTTCGGGACTGAACCAAGGGATCTCCTGCCCGAGCCTCACGGCGTCGAGCGGATCGGCGCAGATGACGAGGAGTCTTTCATGCCTTGTGCGGCACTTCTCGGCCATCTGCGAGAGCGCGAGCGCGTCGGGTGCCGCCGTGCCGATGGGCAGCGCGTACCTGTCGCCGGGCCCGAAACGGAAGATGTCTTCGGAAATCAGGTCTGGGATTGCGCTATTGAACATGTGTGGGCTCCGTTTTGTGTCTTGAGTCGGAAGTGACGATAGCACAAACCGGAGGACTCTCAGAGGGCGGTCGACAGGCGAGGGGCGACACCTTCGGCCGATATGCCGTAGGATTAGGTGAAGGCCGCCCGATCTGCGAGCGGCCGATGGAGGCCCGACCATGCTGAGAGCTCATCGATGCAGACGTTATGCGGCGCGCTTGAAGGAACTCATCCGCTGCACGCCCGTGGATCCGCTTCTTCTCACCGAGGGAGAGGTGACGGACCTTGCGTGCCTTCACGCCGACAGCACGCGCCCGACGGCCGGCGAATGCCTCCTTCATGACGACAGGTCTCCCGTCCTCCTTCTCTCCTCCCTTCATCCCGCTCCCGAGACTCTATGGGACGAGGACCTCGCGCTTCTCACGCTTCTTCTCGAGCATTTCGGCCTTCGTCCGAGCATGGAGACGGGGCTTGCGCTCTATACCGCAGTCCTCTGCCGAAGCGCGGGCTTCACCGACTGCCCCGAATTCGAGGGCTTCGAGCGCCCCGCACTGCCCGAGGGCGCCGACCTCGGCACGCTGCTTGTCGATTTTCTGTATCCCGAAAGCAAAAATCCCGGCGTCTGGGAGACGCCGGGATTCGGAGTGCAGGATGCGGCGGAGTTCGCCGCGGGCTAGACCTTAGAAGCGGTACTGACCCTGGATGCCGATGATGTAGGCATCAAGCTTGCGGAACTTGCCGATTTCCTCATGCTTGGAGTTGTAGAGGCTGCGTTCATGCACGCCGTGCAGGTGAGCGAAGCCCACGTCCGTCTGGAAGTCCTTCGTCCAGTGGAAGGAGGAGCCGATGGCGAACCACCAGCGGTCGGCGTCGGGAATCGTGCCGGTACGCGTGTACTTGTCGTCGATCGTGGACGTTTCGTAGGCGATGCCGCCGCGCAGCGTCCAGAAGCTGTTGATGCGGGCGTCGTAGCCGACGGAGTAGAGGTACGTGTCCTTCCAGTTCTTGGGTTGGGAGGAGCTGAACTTGCCGGCTTCAACCGTCAGAGCCTTGAAGCTCGACCAGTCGGCCCAGCGCATGGTGCCGTAGAGGCTCAGCCAGTCGTTGACGTCCCAGGCGGCGGAGAGCATGGCCCAGGCGGGGGCGTCCATCGAGACGGTGGCGGGCGTGGTGATGACCTTGGAGAAGACCTGATTATCCACGGTCGAGTTCACGGTGACATTGAGGTCGCCGTTGACCGTGTGACCGATTGCGGAGCGGTAGGAGGCACCGATGCGGACGTTTTCAACAGGCGTCCACATGGCACCGACGTTCCAGCCCCAGGCGTCACCGGTTAGGCGGGTGTGGGTGTTGGAGATGAAACCGTTCGAGATGAAACCGTTCGAGACTGCGGACTTGTTGAAGCCGAGCTTGGCCTTCACGTACTGGTAGGAGACGCCGGCGCCGAGGGAGAATTTGTCGGAAAGCTTCCAGGCAAAGGTCGGGTTGAAGTCGTAGACCTTGATCTTGGCATCGGTGCCCTCATAAGCCTGTTCCCAGTTGTCGTCATATTCGGTGGAGAGGCCGAACGGCACCGTGAAGCCGAAGCCGATCCAGGTCACGTCATTGATCTGGTGCGAAAGGAAGAGGTTGGGTACGGCTTCGGGCTGCTTGCGGCCGTTTTCGTCATGGATGGAGCCGCCGTCCTTGCTGTTGTAGTCGAGGTTGAGGCCGACGCCGACGAAGCCGAACTGAGCCTGCGTGCCCGTGTGAAGCGTCATCGTGGCCGGGTTGTAGTAGAGGCCCGAGACGTCGGTGCCGTCGACACCCATGCCGGCGTAGGCGCGGCCGAGACCGAGAGCGGACTGCTCCGTCAGCTGGAAGCCGCCGGCAACGGCGGCGGAGGAGAAGGTGGCGGCCACGGCGGCGGCAGCGGCGGCGCGGATGAAATTCTGATGCAAGATCTGCTCCTGGTATGGATTGGAGTGCGCGACACATGTCGCTTTTCGGGCTTTTTATGCGTGTTTTCCCGAACGAGGTGTGCACCCTAACACATTGCAACAGAGTTTTAGAAGCGGGCTAATCCGTCAGCATGATGAGTCCCCTGAAAGACGAAAAGCACCGTCAAGCCCTATGGGAGAGGGTTTTTGGTGCTTTTTTAATCCTGAAGGACTACCTTAGAACAGGTACTGCATCTGGGCGGAGAAGATGTAGGAGTCGAGCGACTTGAATTCGCCGGAGGCCTTCTCGTTGACGGACACGAGTTCCTTGTCGCCAACGCCCTTGATGTAGGTGGCGCCGAAGTCGAACGTCAGGTTGTCCGTGTACTTGTAGGAGGCGCCGCCCGAGAACCAGACGCGGTCGGTGTCGGGAATGACGGCCATGCGGTACTGGTTTTCAACGGGGCCCTGGTCGTAGGCCACGCCGCCGCGGACCGTCCACTGGCCGTTGAGCTTGTAGTCGGCGCCGACGGAGAAGAACCACGTGTCATCCCAATTGTTGGTGATGGTCGAATGGGCAGCAGCGATCTGATCGATCGCAGGCGCGGAGCCAAAGCCGCTGTTGTCAAGAGAGAGGGACTTGAAGTTCGACCACTTGGACCAGCGGGCTGTACCGGAGAGGCGGAGCGCATCGGTGGCCTCCCACGTGGCGGAGAGCGTGATTGTGTCGGGCGTCTTGATGCGGACCTTCATGTCGCTGGTCAGAGAACGCATACCGTTGATGTCGAGAGTCGTGTGGCCGTCGGCGTTGTGCGCGATGTGAGAGCGATAGGCGAGGCCGACGCGGACGGTCTCGACAGGCTGGAACATCATGCCCACGTTCCAGCCCCAGGCCCAGCTGTCGCCCTTAACGTTGGCATGGGCTGCCGTCTTGAAACTCGGAACGTCGAAGCCGAAGCCGAGTTCGGCCTTGGCGTACTGGAGCGAGATGCCGCCGCCGACGCTGAGCTTGTCGTTGACCTTCCAGGCCAGATTCGGGTTGATGTCGAAGGTGAGGATCATGGACTCGGTGCCACGGTCCATGCCGCCCCAGTTTTCATTGAATTCGGTGCCCATGCCGTACGGGACGGTGAGGCCAAGGCCGGCCCAGAGGCTGTCGTTGATCTGGTGGGTGATGAAGCCGGCGGGAATGGTCTGGCCCTTGAGACGGCCGTTTTCCGTGACGGAGCCGTCATGGCTTTCGTAGTCAAGATTGACCGCAACCCAGGTGCCCGTCGCCTGCATGCGCGTGCCGGAGAGAAGCGTCATGCCGGCGGGATTGTAGTGAACGGCGGAAAGGTCGTCACCCACGATGCCGGCGCCGGCCATGGCACGGCCCATCTGGATGGCGGACTGCTCGGAGAGCTGGAAGCCCGCGGCGTAGGTCTGGGTGGCAAAGGCGCCGGCAACCATCATCGCAGCGGCGGCAATCTTGAAAGTCGGGTTCTTCAACGGAAAACTCCTGTCAATTGAAAGTCTGAGCGAGGCGTCCCGCGACGGGCGCCGTCGAAAAAATGAATTGAGGGAATTTTGAAGAATCAAAGGACCGAAAACGAATCATCTTTCAAAGGGTTAACCCTAAGTGATGGGCGGCTTAATCCGCGCGGATGATGCTCGCTGAAGTGAATGAAATCGTGTAAATCCCTGTGTTCCAATTGAATGCAAGGGGAAGCGTCTCGATGAGCCTTCCCCGAAGGGGCGGCATGGTAATCCGAAATACTTTGAAAATGGTCCGAAATGGGCCCGAAACGGGCCCGAAGATCCTCGGGAAATGGGTGCAAAAATGGCCTGGCTTCAATGAAGACCGGGCCATTGGACGGGGATTCGAGCGGGTGTCAGCCCTGAGGTTCGGGATCGTTGGGAGTGCCGTAGTCCATGGAGGCGGCCGAACCGATGATGCCGACGACGCGGTTGAAGAGCGACTGCAGCTCGAGGTGCAGGGCGGAGGTGTCGATGGCGCCCGACAGACCGCGGGAGACGCGCTCCATGTGGCGCAGCGTCAGCTCGTAGCTGTCGCGCAGGATCGCCTCGCGCTCGTTGTTGAGCGTGTTGCAGAGGGCGCGGCGCTTCTCAAGGTCCTTCTCGGCGAGAATCATGGCAAGCTGCTCGAGGCAGACGCCGACCCGGTGATGCAGGGCCTGAAGCTCCTTGAGGCCGTCGGGCGTGAACGAGCGGTTCTTGCGGCACTTCTCGTTCATGATGACCGTGATGATGCGGTCGATCGTGTTGAGGGCGACCTTGATGCTGCCGTTGGCGTTCTTGAGGTACTGCCACTCGATCGCCTCGGCCGTGGTGAGCTGGCCGCGCATGACGAGCCCGAGGTAGCGTGTCATCGTGCTCGTGCGTTGGTTGATGTAGTTGCCGCGATCATGCAGGATGAGGATCTCGCCGTCGGCGGGATTGATGCGGAGCATGATCTCGATGTCGTGCCAGAAGCTGCGCACGTCGCCCGTGATGCGCTGCAGCTCCGTGCGCGCAACGTTGAGGGACATGCCGCTCGAGATCAGGTTTTCCTTCGCGAAGAGGTCTGCGGCCTCGCCGCCCGTCTTGGCATCAGCCTTCTTTTCCGGGATGATGCGGTCGGCAATCCTTGCGAAGGGCTTGATGATGAAGAGGCCCGTGCCCGAGATGATCAGGTTGAGCGTGACGTGGAAGTAGATGATGCTGTCGGGGATCGCGCCGAAGCCCTCGGCGATGAAGGGGCACGTTGCGAGCAGCAGGGCCGTGAACGAAAGCGTCACGGTGCGCCACATCGTGTTGGCGACCGGACCGCGGCGGCCGATGCGCGAGGCGGTCATCGTGGTCATGAGCGCAAGGATCGTGCTTTCGATGTCCGCGCCGAGCGCCACCCAGAGGCCCGTGGAGACGGGGATGACGCCTGCGGTGACGAGGCCTGAGGTGATGATCACGGCGGCAAGGCTCGAGAAGCAGCCGAAGCCGAGGCACAGGCCGAGCAGTACGGCGAGGATCGGCGAGTGGGAGATCTCGAGGAAGAGAGGCGCGAGCTCCGTGCTCGTGCGCAGCGGCATCGTGGCGGCCACGATGAGGCTGAGCGCAAGCATGATGATGCCCAGGCCGATCAGGATGCGGCCGAACTGGCCCTGACGCGTGTCCGCCTTGCGCATGAAGAAGAGGCAGGTGCCGATGAAAATCAAGAGCGGCGACAGGAACGAAAGGTCGAAGGTGAGCACGCGGGTCATCAGGGCCGAACCGAAGTCGGCGCCGAGAATCGTCGCGAAGGCCATGTTGGTGGTGAGAAAGCCTTCGGCCTGAATGCTCGCCACGATGAGCGTGGCGGCGGTGGAGCTCTGGAGAAGAGATGCGAGCGTGGTGCCCGACGCCATGGCGATGGCCCGGTTCTTGAGCCGGACGGAGAGGAAGTCCTTGAGGGCCACACCGAAGGTGCGGAGCATCCCGGTCTTGACCATGTAGGCTCCCCAGAGCAGGAGGGCGATGCCTCCGGCCATGTGGATGAGCGACTGCATAAAAGCCTGCCTCCGTGGAAAAATGTGTTGAAAATAGGCGGATGTCTTTCGATATTAGCGGAAGGTCCGTTCAAAGTGCTCTTCCTGCGGGAAAACGCTTTGTAGCTAAGCCTCGGTACAATGTGCCCATCAGGGCCTGCCTCGCCTGCGGAGGCCACGGGACAAGAAGGAGAAACGGATGAGTGAAGCCACGAAGGTGGTCGGGCTCGTGTGCGCGGCCGGCGTCGGCAGCCGCATGGGGCTCGGCTCTCCCAAGCAGTACATGAAGTTCGGCTCGGAGGCGATGCTCGTGCATACGGTGCGTGCCCTTCGAGCCGTCGAGCGCATGGGCGAGATCGTCGTGGTCGTGAGCCCGACGGATCCCTACATCGACGACGTGGCGCGCCACTTTCCTGAAAACGTCAGGGTGCTGCGCTGCGGCGGCAGGGAGCGTGCGGAGTCGGTCGTCAACGGCCTTCTCAACGCAGGGTTCGAAAGGGACGCGTGGGTGCTCGTGCATGATGCGGCGAGACCCTGCCTGAAGCCGAGCGAGGCCGCCCGCCTCATCGACGAGGTGCTCGCCGACGGCGGTGTCTCGGGCGGCATCCTCGCCGTACCCGTCGCCGACACGATCAAGCGTGCGGACAAGAGCCGCATGATCCTCGAGACGGTGCCGCGCTCGGATCTGTGGCGCGCGGCCACCCCGCAGATGTTCCGCGTGCACGACCTCGTCGAGGCGCTTTCGGGCGACCTCGCGGGGATCACCGACGAGGCGAGCGCCATGGAGAGGCTCGGCCGTCCCGTCAGGATCGTGCCGGGACGCACTACCAACATCAAGGTGACCGAACCCGCCGACGGCGTGCTCGCGAGCCTCATCTTAGGAGACGGCGCCGTGGTGCCCTTCCGCGTAGGTCAGGGATACGATTCCCATCGATTGGTCGAAGGCCGTCCGCTCATTCTGGGCGGCGTGCAGATTCCGTTTGAACTCGGCCTTGACGGCCACTCGGACGCCGACGTGCTCCTGCACGCCGTGACCGACGCCGTGCTCGGCGCTGCCGCCCTCGGCGACATCGGACAGCACTTCCCGCCCTCGGATCCGAAGTGGAAGGGCGCGGACAGCCGCGTGCTCCTCAGGGCCGTCGTGGCGCTCGCAAGACAGAAGGGCTGGACCGTCGTCAACTGCGACGCGACGATCGTGGCCGAACGCCCGAAGATCGGCCCCCACATGCCCGCCATCAGGGCCTCGCTCGCCGAGACGCTTGGCGTCTCCGAAGAGGTGGTCAACGTCAAGGCGAAGACCAATGAGAGGATGGACGCCGTCGGACGCATGGAGGGCATGATGGCTCAGGCCGTCGTGCTGATGAGCAGGATGGCTTGAGGCGAATCTGAAGCCCGTCCCAACAGGGAAAGGGGCCGCTCGTGAGAGCGGCCCCTTCGTGGTGCGCCCCGCATGGGTGATCTCTACAGGGTGAAAGTCCCGAAGGCAGGGT
>NZ_KQ968499.1:0-17346 GCF_001578585.1 Sutterella sp. KLE1602 | reverse complement strand
CTGCTATCACCACGATCCTCTCCAAGAAGTTCGGCGGCGAAGCCAAGGCTTACGACCAGATCGACGCTGCGCCTGAAGAAAAGGCTCGCGGCATCACCATCAACACCGCTCACGTTGAATACGAAACGGCCACCCGTCACTATGCTCACGTTGACTGCCCGGGTCACGCTGACTACGTGAAGAACATGATTACCGGTGCTGCCCAGATGGATGGCGCCATCCTCGTGTGCTCCGCTGCTGACGGTCCGATGCCCCAGACGCGCGAACACATCCTTCTCGCTCGTCAGGTCGGTGTTCCGTACATCATCGTGTTCCTGAACAAGTGCGACATGGTCGACGACGAAGAACTTCTCGAACTCGTCGAAATGGAAGTCCGTGACCTTCTGTCCAACTACGACTTCCCGGGCGACACGATCCCCATTGTCAAGGGTTCCGCCAAGCTCGCTCTCGAAGGCGACCAGTCCCCGATCGGCGAACCGGCCATCCTCGCCCTCGCTGACCAGCTCGACTCCTACATCCCGACGCCGGAACGCGCCGTGGACCAGCCGTTCCTTATGCCGATCGAAGACGTGTTCTCGATCTCCGGCCGTGGTACGGTTGTGACGGGTCGTGTTGAACGTGGTGTCATCCGCGTTGGCGACGAAATCGAAATCGTCGGTATCAAGCCGACGACGAAGACGACCTGCACGGGCGTCGAAATGTTCCGCAAGCTCCTGGACGAAGGCGAAGCCGGTGACAACGTCGGTATCCTTCTCCGTGGTACGAAGCGTGAAGACGTCGAACGCGGCCAGGTTCTCGCCAAGCCGGGTACGATCACCCCGCACACCCACTTCAAGGGCGAAGTCTACGTCCTGACGAAGGAAGAAGGCGGCCGTCACACCCCGTTCTTCAAGGGCTATCGTCCGCAGTTCTACTTCCGTACGACGGACGTTACGGGCACGATCGAACTGCCGGAAGGTGTTGAAATGGTCATGCCTGGCGACAACATCCAGATGACTGTCAAGCTCATCTGCCCGATCGCCATGGAACAGGGTCTCCGCTTCGCCATCCGCGAAGGCGGTCACACCGTCGGCGCTGGCGTGGTTGCTGCCGTCATCGAATAATTCTGAAAAGAATTGGCGGCTGACCTGAAAGGGCCGGCCGCGCGAAAAGGGGTATAGCTCAATCGGCAGAGCGACGGTCTCCAAAACCGTAGGTTGAGGGTTCGATTCCTTCTGCCCCTGCCAAAAAAGAAGTCAAGCCGCGATCTGTGATCGCGGCTTGACTTTTATCTATCTGCGGAATCTGAAAGCGCAGAAAGTCGGGAATTTTTCGCCTATATGGCTTCGGTTCCCGCTAAAATAGCAAGCTTGCATTTCTTTTACTTTTCGTCGGCGCGCCGCTGAACAGGTCGCAGCGTGTTGGCAGGAATGAATATGAACAATCAAAACGTTGAACCCGCAACCAGCAAGTCGGACATCGTGCTGGTGACGCTCGCCGTCCTGTGTGCCGTTGCCGGCGTTATTGCCTTTTCCCTCCTGACGTCCCAGACGCTCGCCGTCCGTCTCGGCGCGCTCTTCGGCGGTCTGGTTGCCGGCGTCGTGCTCGCTTGGTTCAGCCCCTCCGGCAAGCGCCTTCTGAACTACGGCCGCCAGTCCTGGGAAGAACTGCGCCGCGTCGTCTGGCCGACTCGCAAGGAAACGCTCAACACGACGGGCCTCGTCATGGCCTTCGTCGTAGTGATCGCGATCTTCCTTTTCCTTTGCGACAAGCTGATTGAGTGGGGTCTCTACGACGGCCTGCTCCGTCTTTCTCTTTAATGTGAGGTTGAGTCATGAGCGATAACGGCATGAAGTGGTACACGATTCACGTCTACTCTTCCATGGAGAAGAGCGTGAAGAAGGCTCTCGAGGAGCGTATTGGCCGCAGCGACCTGCGCGAAAGCTTCGGTCAGGTTCTCCTGCCCGTTGAACGCGTTCAGGAAGTCCGCAACGGTCGCAAGTACACTAGCGAGCGCCGCATGTACCCCGGCTACGTCTTCATCGAAATGGTGATGAACGACGCTACGTGGCATCTCGTCAACTCCACCCCACGCGTCATTGAGTTCCTCGGCAACAACAACCCCGTGGTGCTTTCCGAGGCTGAAGTGGCCTCCATCATGGCTCAGATGGAGCAGGGCTCCGAGAAGCCGCGTCCCAAGATCGAATTCGAGATCGGCGAGGAGATCCGCGTCAAGAACGGCCCGTTCAAGGACTTCAACGGCCGCATCGAGGCCGTCGACTACGACAAGAGCCGTCTCCAGGTCTTCGTGTCCATTTTCAGCCGCGAAACGCTGGTGGACCTCGACTTCAACGAAGTCGAAAAAATCTAAAAAAATTCTGGCGTGTCGCTTGCACACCGATTTTTTCGGTGGTATAGTGCACGCCTTTCTCACACATACATGGGGAGCTCAAGCAATTGAGCGCATGAACCCATAAGGAAATTTAACGATGGCTAAGAAGATCATCGGCTTTATCAAGCTGCAGGTGCCGGCTGGTAAGGCCAACCCCTCGCCTCCTATCGGTCCGGCTCTCGGTCAGCGCGGTCTGAACATCATGGAGTTCTGCAAGGCCTTTAACGCTAAGACGCAGGGCATGGAAGCTGGTCTTCCGATCCCGGTCGTCATCACCGCGTACGCCGACAAGAGCTTCACGTTCATCATGAAGACCCCGCCGGCCACGATCCTGATCAAGAAGGCTGCCAAGATCCAGAAGGGTTCTTCCCGTCCGAACACGGAAAAGGTCGCCAAGATCACGCGCGCTCAGGCTGAAGAAATCGCCAAGACGAAGGCTCCGGACCTTACCGCTGCCGACATCGACGCTGCTGTTCGTACGATCGCTGGTTCCGCTCGTTCCATGGGCATCATTGTGGAGGGTCTGTAATGGCTAAGCTTTGCAAGCGCATGAAGGCTCTCAACGCCAAGGTCGAAGCCAACAAGCTTTACACCGCTGTTGAAGCTCTCGAACTCATCAAGGAAACGGCTGTTGCCAAGTTCGACGAATCTGTCGACGTGGCCGTCCAGCTCGGCATCGATCCGCGCAAGTCCGACCAGGCCGTCCGCGGCGCTGTCGTGATGCCGGAAGGCACGGGCAAGACCGTTCGCGTTGCCGTGTTCACCCAGGGCGCCAAGGCTGAAGAAGCTCTTGCCGCCGGCGCCGATATCGTCGGTTTCGACGACCTCGCCGCCAAGGTCAAGGCCGGTGAGCTCGACTTCGACGTCGTCATCGCCTCCCCGGATGCGATGCGCGTTGTCGGCCAGCTCGGCCAGATCCTCGGCCCGCGCGGCCTGATGCCGAACCCGAAGGTCGGTACTGTCACCCCGAACGTTGCCCAGGCTGTCAAGAACGCCAAGGCCGGTCAGGTCCAGTTCCGCGCCGACAAGGCTGGTATCATCCACGCCCCGATCGGTCGTGCCTCCTTCACGGCTGACCGCCTCCAGAAGAACCTGGTGGCTCTCATCGACCAGCTCAACAAGCTGAAGCCGGCTTCCTCGAAGGGCCAGTACCTCCGCAAGGTTGCCGTCTCCTCCACGATGGGCATCGGTGTTCGCGTTGATATCGGTTCTATCAACAACTAATGAACCAAACATAACGGGGTCGGTCCTCCGTTGGTCAGGGCAACCTGATCAGGACGCTGCGAAAGCGGCGAGACCGGAAAAGAGAAATCTTTTCTCGAGACCGTGAGGTCTCAAGGGCTTTGGGTGACGGGGCCGAGCAATCGGGCCCGTCGCTGTCAAAGACCGCTGGAGAAGCAAAGGTCAACAATTCTCTGAAAGCAACGAAGAGATTGACACCGGCGCTTTTTAATGGGCTTGTGAACTTCACTGCCGATGCTTTCACGGCAGTGGGATGACCGCCAAGTCGTCCAGCGCAGACGGTAAACCGAAGAGAGATATTGCGTTGTGTTTCAGACCACAAGCTCGTGTGCTTGTGTAAAAAATCAGCCAAAACTCTCAGAAGTATGCCGGTTATTTGAAAACCGGTGTCCTCGCAAGGGGACACCTCTGAGTGGAGCCAGACCATGGGTCTTAATCGTCAAGATAAGGCTGCTGTCATTGAAGAAGTCGCTGGCATCGTTGCCAACTCTTCCTCGATCGTCATCGCCGAATACCGTGGGCTGAGCGTTGAGGCCGTCACGAAGCTTCGTGCTGAAGCACGTAAGAACAATGTGACGTTGCGTGTTGTCAAGAACACGTTGGTTCGCCGCGCCGTCGAAGGTACGGAATTTGCCGGACTCGCTGACCAGTTCGTTGGTCCGCTCGTCTACGGCTTCTCCGCCGACCCGGTTGCTGCCGCCAAGGTTCTCGTCAATTTCGCCAAGGACAACGACAAGCTCGTTATCAAGGGCGGCGCGATGGCCAACACCGTCATGGATGTTGAAGCCGTCAAGCAGCTCGCTACGATGCCGAGCCGTGAAGAACTCCTTGCCAAGTTGATGGCTACGATGAACGAACCTATCGCCAAGTTCGTCCGCACCATCAACGAAGTCCCGGCCCGCTTTGTGCGTACCGTGGCTGCCGTGCGCGATGCCAAGGAACAGGCTGCTGCCTAACCTAAACTTTTTTTAAACAAAACACTACGTAATACGGAGCTATAAAATGGCCCTTACCAATGAAGAAATCCTCGAAGCGATCGCTTCCAAGACCGTTCTCGAAATCTCCGAACTCATCAAGATGATGGAAGAAAAGTTCGGCGTTTCCGCTGCTGCCGCTGCTGTCGCCGTTGCCGCCCCGGCCGCTGGCGCTGCCGCCGCTGCTGAAGAAAAGACGGAATTCGACGTCGTTCTCGAATCCGCCGGTTCCAACAAGATCGCCGTCATCAAGGTCGTTCGCGAAATGACCGGCCTCGGCCTCAAGGAAGCCAAGGACCTCGTCGAAGGCGCTCCGAAGGCTGTCAAGGAAGGCCTCCCGAAGGCTGACGCCGAAGCTGCTGCCAAGAAGCTCGAAGAAGCCGGCGCCAAGGTCGCTCTCAAGTAATTTTTACTTGATTTGACTGAACAAAGCGAGCACAATTAAAGTCGCTCGCTTTGTTTTTCAGAGTCTCCCGAAAGGGAGACTTTGAACTATGTTCTCCCAGGATGGAGAATGGAGTTCAAAGTCTTTCTTCTTTGATGAACCGCTTAACTTGAAATATCCCCATATCCGCCGCGCGGGTTCAACCGACAGGTTGTGCTTCCCGAGCGGCTTTTGGCGTCCATAGAGTTTGCGTTCATCAATTTTTGGTTCATCCCTCAATGTCGAACGGAGTGTCCATGTCGTACTCGTTCACTGAAAAGAAGCGCATCCGCAAGAGCTTTGCCTCTCGCCCGAGCGTCCTTGAAGTGCCTTCCCTGCTTGATACTCAGCTTCGTTCCTACGAAGAATTTCTGCAGGCGGACGTTGCCCCGAACAAGCGCAATACCGAATACGGTTTGCAGGCAGCGTTTACTTCCATCTTCCCGATTACCAGCCACAACGGTTACGCACGTCTTCGCTTCGTCGATTACGAGCTTGCTGAACCGGAATTCGACGTCGCCGAGTGCCAGCTCCGCGGCCTGACGTTCTGCAGCCGTCTTCGCGCCAAGATCCAGCTGGAAATCTTTGACCGCGATGCCGCCAAGCCCGAGACGCTGAAGGAAATTCGCGAAAATGACGTCTACATGGGCGAAATCCCGCTCATGACGGAGAAGGGCTCGTTCATCATCAACGGCACGGAACGCGTCATCGTCAGCCAGCTGCACCGTTCGCCCGGCATTTTCTTTGAACATGACAAGGGCAAGACGCACTCCTCCGGCAAGCTGCTCTTCTCGGCTCGCGTGATTCCTTACCGCGGCTCTTGGCTTGACTTCGAATTCGACGCCAAGGACATCCTGTACTTCCGCGTCGACCGCCGCCGCAAGATGCCCGGCACGATTCTGCTCAAGGCCCTCGGCCTGACGCCGGAAGACATCCTTGCGCGCTTCTTCACGTTCGACGAAATCACGATCAACGCCAACGGCGCCTCCCTTCCGTTCGTTCCCGAACGCCTGAAGGGCCAGACCGTCAGCTTCCCGATCATTGCCGACGGCAAGGAAGTGGTGCCCGCCGACAAGCGCATCACCGCCAAGCACATCCGCGACCTGACGAAGGCCGGCGTGACGAGCATTCCCGTTCCCGACGAATATGTTCTCGGCCGCGTTCTCGGCAAGAACATCGTTGACGAGGAAACAGGTGAAGTCATTGCCAACTGCAACGACGAAATCACGCCCGATCTTCTTTCCCAGCTCCGCGTCGCCAAGATCAAGACGATCTTCACGATCTTCACGAACGAACTCGACCACGGTTCCTACATCTCGTCCACGCTTCGTCTGGACGACACGCCGGATCAGCTCGCCGCACGCGTCGCGATCTACCGCATGATGCGTCCGGGCGAACCGCCCACGGAAGACGCTGTCGAGGCTCTGTTCAACCGTCTCTTCTTCGATGCCGAAGCGTACGATCTGTCCCGCGTCGGCCGCATGAAGGTCAATGCCCGTTTCGGCCGTGAAGGCGCTACGGGTTCCATGACGCTTACCCGCGAAGACATCATCGACACGATGGCCGTCCTCGTTGCCCTGCGCAACGGTCAGGACACCGTCGAGCTCTTTGATGCCGACGGCGTGGCCCGCACCTGCGTGGTCAACGGCGTCGACGACATCGACCACCTGGGCAACCGTCGTGTCCGCTGTGTCGGCGAACTCGCCGAAAACCAGTTCCGCTCCGGCCTCGTGCGCGTTGAGCGAGCTGTCAAGGAACGACTCAACCAGGCTGAAAGCGATGGCCTCACGCCGCAGGATCTGATCAACTCCAAGCCGATCAGCGCCGCCATCCGCGAGTTCTTCGGCTCGAGCCAGCTGTCCCAGTTCATGGACCAGACGAACCCGCTGTCGGAAATCACTCACAAGCGCCGTATTTCGGCCCTTGGCCCGGGTGGTCTGACTCGCGAACGCGCCGGCTTCGAAGTCCGAGACGTGCATCCGACCCACTACGGTCGCGTCTGCCCAATTGAAACGCCTGAAGGTCCGAACATCGGTCTTATCAACTCGCTCGCCCTTTACGCCCGCCTCAACGAATACGGCTTCCTTGAAACGCCGTACCGCAAGGTGGTCGACGGCGTCGCGACGCAGGAAATCTCCTACCTGTCCGCCATTGAGGAAGGCCGCTACATCATCGCTCAGGCCAACGCCGAGATGGACGAGAACGGCCGTCTGACGCAGGAACTCGTTTCCGCCCGTGACAACGGCGAAACGGTTCTCGCCAGCCCGGACCGCATCCAGTACATGGACGTGGCCCCGTCTCAGATCGTCTCCTGCGCCGCCGCTTTGATTCCGTTCCTGGAACACGACGACGCGAACCGTGCTCTGATGGGTTCGAACATGCAGCGTCAGGGCGTGCCCTGCCTCCGTCCGGAAAAGCCGGTCGTGGGTACCGGCATCGAGCGCACGGTTGCCGTTGACTCCAAGACTGCCGTTCAGGCTCGCCGCGGCGGCGTCGTCGACTATGTCGACGCGAACCGCGTGGTGATCCGTGTGAACGACGAGGAAAGCATCGCCGGCGAAACCGGTGTGGACATCTACAACCTGCAGAAGTTCACGCGTTCCAACCAGTCCACGAACATCAACCAGCGTCCGATCGTTGTCAAGGGTGACCGGGTTGCGGTCGGCGACGTGCTCGCCGACGGTGCCTCCACTGACACCGGCGAACTCGCCCTCGGCCAGAACATGCTGATCGCGTTCATGCCGTGGAACGGCTACAACTACGAAGACTCGGTGCTCATCTCCGAACGCGTGGTTGCCGACGATCGCTACACCTCGATCCACATCGAGGAGCTCTCCGTCGTCGCCCGCGACACGAAGCTCGGCGCTGAGGAAATCACGCGCGACATCTCGAACCTGTCCGAAAACCAGCTGTCCCGTCTCGACGACTCTGGCATCGTGTTCATCGGTGCTGAAGTGAAGGCCGGCGACGTGCTTGTCGGCAAGGTCACGCCGAAGGGCGAAACCCAGCTCACGCCGGAAGAAAAGCTCCTGCGCGTGATCTTCGGTGAGAAGGCCTCCGACGTCAAGGATACCTCGCTGCGCGTTCCGTCTGGCATGACCGGCACCGTGATCGACGTTCAGGTCTTCACGCGTGACGGCGTCAAGCGCGACAAGCGTGCCGAAAGCATCATCGAGGACGCCCTCAAGCGCTATCGCCGCGACCTGGACGACCAGCTGCGCATTGTTGAACGCGACGCGTTCGACCGTCTGCGTCGTCAGCTCGTCGGCCACAAGGTTGCCGGCGGCCCCGACGCCTTCAAGCCGGGCGTTGCGCTCACGATGGAAATGCTCGAGGCCGTTCCCGGCTACGATCTCTTCAACCTCCGCATGGAGGAAGAGGGTGCCCAGCACATCATCGATCTGACGATGCGCGCCATTCAGGACACGCGTGAACAGAACGACCGCAAGTACGCCACGAAGAAGGACAAGCTCACCCGCGGCGACGAACTGCCCCCGGGCGTGCTCAAGATGGTCAAGGTGTACATCGCCGAACGCCGTCGTCTGCAGCCTGGCGACAAGATGGCCGGCCGTCACGGTAACAAGGGTGTGGTCTCCAAGATCTGCCCGGTTGAAGACATGCCGTACATGGCCGACGGTCGTCCCGCCGACATCGTTCTGAACCCGCTCGGCGTGCCGTCCCGTATGAACATCGGTCAGGTGCTTGAAGTGCATCTCGGCTGGGCTGCCAAGGGTCTCGGCTGGCGCATTGAGGAAATGCTCAAGACCGAACAGGTCCGCCAGATCCGCGCCTTCCTGAACGAGGTGTACAACCGCACGGGCAAGAAGGAAGATCTCGACAGCCTTACCGACGACGAGCTGATGGCCATGGCGCGCAATCTGCGCAATGGCGTTCCGTTTGCCACGCCGGTGTTCGACGGTGCCACGGAAGAACAGGTCCGCATGATGCTCGACCTCGCCTTCCCGGACGACGAAGCCGCCCGTCTGCAGCTCACGCCCGCCAAGACGCAGGCCCGCCTCTATGACGGCCGCACCGGTGAAGCGTTCGAGCGCCCCGTCACGGTTGGCTTCATGCACTATCTGAAGCTGCATCACCTGGTCGACGACAAGATGCATGCCCGTTCCACGGGTCCGTACTCCCTCGTCACCCAGCAGCCGCTCGGCGGCAAGGCGCAGTTCGGCGGCCAGCGCTTCGGTGAAATGGAAGTCTGGGCCCTCGAAGCCTACGGCGCCTCCTACGTGCTGCAGGAAATGCTTACTGTCAAGTCTGACGACGTTAACGGTCGTACCAAGGTTTACGAAAACATCGTCAAGGGTGACCACAAGATTGAAGCGGGCATGCCCGAATCCTTCAACGTGTTGGTCAAGGAAATCCGGTCGTTGGGTATCGACATCGACCTCGTCAAGAACTAAGGGGAAATTAAGCGATGAGAATGCCGCTTAACGATATCTTCAACCAGGTCCAGTCGGAAGATCATTTCGACGCGATCCGCATCGGACTTGCCAGTCCCGAAAAGATCCACTCCTGGTCCTACGGTGAAGTCAAGAAGCCTGAGACGATTAACTATCGTACCCAGAAGCCGGAACGCGACGGTCTTTTCTGTGCCAAGATCTTTGGCCCGGTGAAGGATTATGAGTGCCTTTGCGGCAAGTACAAGCGCCTCAAGAATCGCGGCGTGATCTGCGAAAAGTGTGGCGTTGAAGTCACGCTCGCCAAGGTTCGCCGCGAACGCATGGGTCACATCGACCTCGCCAGCCCTGTCGCTCACATCTGGTTCCTCAAGAGCCTTCCGAGCCGTATGGGCATGGTGCTCGACATCCCGCTGCGCGACATCGAGCGCGTGCTGTACTTCGAAGCCTACATCGTCGTTGATCCGGGCCTTTCCACGCTCGAGCGTGGCCAGCTGCTCAGCGAAGAGGACTTCATTGCCGCCACGACCGAATTCGGTGACGACTTCGTCGCCATGATGGGCGCTGAAGCCATCGGCGAGCTCCTGCGCACGATCGACATCGATCAGGAAGTCGAACGTCTGCGCACCGAGCTCCGCGAGACGAGCTCCGAAGCCAAGATCAAGAAGTTCGCCAAGCGCCTCAAGGTGCTTGAAGGCTTCCAGCGCTCCGGCATCAAGCCCGAATGGATGATCATGACGGTCCTCCCGGTTCTTCCGCCGGACCTGCGTCCGCTCGTCGCCCTTGACGGCGGCCGCTTCGCGACGTCCGACCTGAACGACCTGTACCGCCGCGTCATCAACCGTAACAACCGTCTGAAGCGCCTCCTCGAGATCAAGGCTCCGGACATCATCGTGCGCAACGAAAAGCGCATGTTGCAGGAAGCCGTCGACTCTCTGCTCGACAACGGCCGCCGCGGCAAGGCGATGACCGGTGCCAACAAGCGCCCGCTCAAATCCCTCGCCGACATGATCAAGGGCAAGAGCGGCCGCTTCCGTCAGAACCTGCTCGGCAAGCGCGTGGACTACTCCGGCCGTTCCGTTATTACGGTGGGTCCTGAACTCCGTCTGCACCAGTGCGGTCTGCCGAAGCTCATGGCTCTCGAGCTCTTCAAGCCGTTCATCTTCAACAAGCTCGTGCTCCGCGGTCTCGCCGTGACGCCGAAGGCTGCCAAGAAGATGGTTGAGAACCAGGATCCTGTCGTCTGGGACATCCTCGAAGAGGTGATCTACGAACACCCGGTCATGCTCAACCGTGCTCCGACGCTGCACCGTCTCGGCATTCAGGCGTTCGAGCCCAAGCTGATCGAAGGCAAGGCCCTCCAGCTGCATCCGCTCGTCTGCGCCGCCTTCAATGCCGACTTCGACGGTGACCAGATGGCCGTTCACGTGCCGCTCTCGCTCGAAGCCCAGCTTGAAGCCCGCTCGCTGATGATGGCCTCCAACAACGTCCTGTTCCCGGCCAACGGCGATCCGTCGATCGTGCCGTCTCAGGACATGGTGCTCGGTCTCTACTACGCTACGCGTGAAAAGATCAACGGCAAGGGCGAGGGCATGTTCTTTGCCGACGTCGCCGAAGTTCAGCGCGCCTGGGACAACAAGGTTGTCGAACTCCAGACCCGCTGCACGGTCCGTATCCGCGAATACGACGTCAACAAGGAAACGGGTGAAAAGACCCCGCGCATGGTTCGTTACGAAACCACCGTCGGCCGCGCTCTCCTCTCCGAAATCCTGCCGGAAGGCATGAGCTTCAAGGAACTCAACATCACCTTGAAGAAGAAGGAGATCGCCAAGCTGATCAACCGCTGCTTCCGCAAGTGCGGCCTGCGCGCGACGGTCATGTTCGCCGACAAGCTCAAGGACAACGGCTACCGTCTGTCGACGCGCGCCGGCATCTCCATCTGCGTGGGTGACATGGCCGTCCCCGCTCAGAAGGAAAAGCTCGTCCATGACGCCGAACAGGAAGTCAAGGAAATCGAAGCCCAGTACACGTCCGGTCTCGTGACCCAGGGTGAACGCTACAACAAGGTGGTGGACATCTGGGGCCGCACGGCCGACCAGGTGGGCAAGGTGATGATGACCGAGCTCTCCACCGAACCGACGATCGACCGTCACGGCAAGAAGGTTCGTCAGGAATCGTTCAACAGCGTCTACATGATGGCCGACTCCGGTGCTCGTGGTTCCGCAGCCCAGATTCGCCAGCTCGCCGGCATGCGCGGCCTGATGGCCAAGCCGGACGGCTCCATTATTGAAACGCCGATTACCGCGAACTTCCGTGAAGGCTTGAACGTTCTGCAGTACTTCATTTCGACCCACGGTGCCCGTAAGGGTCTGGCCGACACGGCTCTGAAGACCGCTAACTCCGGTTACCTGACGCGTCGTCTCGTCGACGTGACGCAGGACCTCGTGGTGACGGAAGACGACTGCGGCACGACCAACGGCGTTGAAATGCGCGCTCTGGTCGAAGGCGGTGAAGTCATTCAGGCTCTCCGTGACCGCGTCCTCGGCCGCGTGACCGCCACCGACGTCGTCAACCCCGACGACGGCGAAGTGGTCATTGCCGCCGGCACGCTGATCGACGAAGACTGCTGCGATCTGATCGAAAAGCTCGCGATCGACATGGTCAAGGTCCGTACGCCGCTCACCTGCGAAACGCGCTACGGCCTTTGCGCCAAGTGCTACGGCCGCGACCTCGGCCGCGGCTCGATCGTCAATGCCGGTGAATCCGTCGGCGTGATCGCCGCCCAGTCCATCGGTGAACCGGGTACCCAGCTGACGATGCGTACGTTCCATATCGGTGGTGCCGCTTCCCGTGCCGCCGTGGCCTCCAGCGTCGAAGCCAAGTCCTCCGGTGTCGTGAGCTACTCCCCGGCCATGCGCTACGTCCGCTCCGCCAAGGGCGAACTGGTCGTCATTTCCCGTTCCGGCGAAATCGTCATTACGGAAAACGGCCGCGAACGCGAACGCCACAAGGTTCCGTACGGCGCCACGTTGCTCGTGATGCCCGACCAGGAAATCAAGGCCGGCCAGATGCTCGCCAACTGGGATCCGATGACGCGTCCGATTATCACGGAATACGCCGGTACGATTAAGTTCGAAAACGTCGTTGAAAACGTGACCGTGATGAATCAGGTCGACGAAGTGACGGGCCTTTCCAGCCTCGTCGTCATTGACCCGAAGCGCTCCACCACGACCGCCAAGGGCAAGGGCAAGTCCCAGAACGCCGGCATCCTGCGTCCGTTGGTTCACCTCATTGACGAAAACGGCAATGAAGTGAAGATCCCGGGCACGGACCATGCCGTGACGATTCAGCTGCCTGTCGGCGCCTTCGTGGTTGTCCGTGACGGCCAGCAGATCGGCATGGGTGAGGTTCTCGCCCGCATCCCGGTCGAATCGCAGAAGACCCGAGACATTACCGGCGGTCTGCCGCGCGTTGCCGAACTCTTTGAAGCCCGCAGCCCGAAGGATGCCGGCATGCTCGCCGAAGTGACGGGCACGGTGACCTTTGGCAAGGAAACGAAGGGCAAGCAGCGCCTGATCATCACCGGCAACGACGGCGTCGCCCACGAAACGCTGATCAGTAAGGACAAGACGGTTCTTGTCCATGATGGTCAGGTCGTTCAGAAGGGTGAAGAAGTGGTTGACGGTCCGGTCGATCCGCACGACATCCTCCGCCTGCTCGGCATCGAGGAGCTCGCCCGCTACATCGTCGACGAAGTGCAGGACGTTTATCGTCTGCAGGGTGTGAAGATCAACGACAAGCACATTGAAGTGATCGTCCGCCAGATGCTGCGCCGCGTCCAGATCACCGATCCGGGCGACACGCACTTCATCACCGGCGAACAGGTCGAACGCTCCGAAATGCTCGACGAGAACGATCGCGTCGTCGCTCAGGGCCTGCGCCCCGCCAGCTACGACAACGTCCTCCTCGGCATTACGAAGGCCTCGCTTTCCACGGACAGCTTCATCTCGGCCGCTTCGTTCCAGGAAACGACGCGCGTCCTTACGGAAGCCGCCATCATGGGCAAGCAGGACGAGCTCCGCGGTCTGAAGGAAAACGTCATCGTCGGCCGTCTGATCCCCGCCGGTACGGGTCTCGCCTATCATCAGGCTCACAAGGCTCGCGAACAGGCCGAACGCCTGGAAGCTGAGACCGCCCGCGCTTCGGTCACGACCGAGGATCCGTTCCTCGAGCCCTCCGCCGTTGTCGATCCGTTCGCATCTCTTGATGCGCCGCTGACGACCACTGGCGAAGAGTTTGCCGACGGTTCCAAGAAGGAAGGCGCCAAGTAATAGCGCCCGAGTTCTGAAATGAACAGAAAGCCCGTCTCCTGAAAGGGAGGCGGGCTTTTTAGTACAAAAAAAGCCCCTTCACTTGACAGGGAAGGGTGTTATGGTCGAAAATCACATGCTTTTCAGGGACAGTGTCTCCATCGAATCGGCTCTTTGCCTCTGCGCCTAGGCTGTTCGGGGAGAATAGGGTGCCTGAAGCGTTTATAACCAGAGCCTGCATGGTGCAGGCCAAACTTTAGTTTTAGACGGACGTTTATGCCTACTATTAACCAGCTTGTTCGCAAGCCCCGTGAGCTCACGCACGACAAGAGCAAGAGCCCCGCTCTTAAGAACTGCCCGCAGAAGCGCGGCGTTTGCACTCGTGTGTACACCACGACCCCGAAGAAGCCGAACTCTGCTCTTCGTAAGGTCGCCAAGGTGCGCCTGACCAACGGTTTCGAAGTCATTTCGTACATCGGCGGTGAAGGCCACAACCTCCAGGAACACTCTGTCGTGCTTATCCGCGGCGGCCGTGTGAAGGACCTTCCTGGTGTTCGTTACCACATCGTCCGCGGCTCTCTGGATACCCAGGGCGTCAAGGATCGTAAGCAGGCCCGTTCCAAGTACGGTGCCAAGCGCCCGAAGGCCGCTTAATTTTCGCGGCGATACGCCGTGGACAAACGGTTGTCGCCTTGAATTAAGGCGTAACCGAGTAAGTCGCGATCCATGGGATCGCTTTAAATCAAATTTATCCGCTCGTTACTTTTTTTCACTGGGCGGATATAGACTGAAGACACGAAAGAGGAAATCAAATGCCCCGTCGTCGCGAAGTTCCGAAGCGCGAAGTGCTTGCCGACCCGAAGTTCGGCAGCGTCGAAATTACCAAGTTCATCAACGTGATCATGCTTGACGGCAAGAAGGCCGTGGCCGAACGCATCGTTTACGGCGCCCTCCAGCAGATCGAAGAAAAGTCCGGCAAGAACGCCTTGGAAGTGTTCACCACCGCCCTGAACAACGTCCGTCCGCTGGTGGAAGTCAAGTCCCGCCGCGTTGGTGGTGCCAACTATCAGGTTCCGGTCGAAGTCCGTCCTGTCCGCCGTATGGCCCTCGCCATGCGCTGGCTCCGTGAATCTGCCAAGAAGCGTTCTGAAAAGTCCATGCCGCAGCGTCTCGCCGGCGAACTGCTCGACGCGGCCGAAGGCCGTGGCGGCGCCATGAAGAAGCGTGACGAAGTCCATCGTATGGCTGAAGCCAACAAGGCCTTCTCGCACTTCCGCTTCTAATTCCTGTTCGCTGCATGGGGAATTTCCTCTCCATGCAGCTTGTCTAGTGAGGAACCTTAAATGGCTCGTCAAACCCCGATTTCGCGTTACCGCAATATCGGTATCTCTGCCCACATTGACGCGGGCAAGACCACCACGTCCGAACGTATTCTGTTCTACACCGGTGTCAACCACAAGATCGGTGAAGTGCATGATGGCGCCGCCACCATGGACTGGATGGAACAGGAACAGGAACGTGGCATCACGATTACGTCCGCTGCCACCACCGCCTTCTGGCGCGGCATGGAAATGCAGTGGGAACCGTATCGTCTGAACATCATCGACACCCCGGGGCACGTTGACTTCACCGTTGAAGTTGAACGTTCCATGCGCGTCCTCGACGGCGCCTGCATGGTCTACTGCGCCGTGGGCGGCGTGCAGCCGCAGTCCGAAACCGTTTGGCGTCAGGCCAACAAGTACCGCGTTCCCCGTCTTGCCTTCGTGAACAAGATGGACCGTACCGGTGCCAACTTCTTCAAGGTCTACGACCAGATGAAGAAGCGCCTCAATGCCAATCCGGTTCCCGTCGTTGTGCCCATCGGTGCTGAAGACCAGTTCGAAGGCGTTGTCGACCTCATCAAGATGAAGGGCATCATTTGGGATGCGAAGTCTCAGGGCATGACCTTCGAATACGTCGACATCCCCGCCAACCTCGTTGACGTTGCCCAGGAATGGCACGAAAAGATGGTTGAGAGCGCTGCGGAAGCTTCCGAAGAGCTCATGAACAAGTACCTCGAAAACGGCGAACTCTCCGAAGAGGACATCATCGCCGGTCTTCGTCAGCGTACCATCGCCTGCGAAATCCAGCCGATGCTTTGCGGTTCCGCCTTCAAGAACAAGGGCGTGCAGCGCATGCTCGACGCCGTCGTGCAGTTCCTGCCGGCCCCGTCCGACATTCCGCCGGTTGAAGGTTTCGACCTCGACGAAAAGCCGACCTTCCGTGAAGCCAAGGACGAAGCTCCGTTCGCCGCTCTCGCGTTCAAGATCATGACCGACCCGTACGTCGGCCAGCTGACCTTCCTCCGCGTCTACTCCGGCGTTCTGAACTCCGGTGACACGGTCATGAACTCCGTCAAGGGTCAGAAGGAACGTATCGGCCGTCTGCTCCAGATGCACGCCAACGAACGTAAGGAAATCAAGTTCGTGGAAGCCGGCGACATCGCCGCTGCCGTGGGCCTGAAGAACGTTACGACGGGTGACACGCTCTGCGCTGTCGACGCTCCGGTCATCCTCGAACGCATGGAATTCCCGGAGCCGGTTATTTCCCAGGCTGTCGAACCGAAGACCAAGGCCGACCAGGAAAAGATGGCTCTCGCTCTGAACCGTCTTGCTCAGGAAGACCCGTCCTTCCGCGTCCGCACGGACGAAGAATCCGGCCAGACGATTATTTCCGGTATGGGCGAACTCCACCTCGAAATTCTCGTCGACCGCATGAAGCGCGAATTCAACGTCGAAGCCTCCGTGGGCAAGCCCCAGGTTGCTTACCGTGAAACGATCCGCTCCGTGGTTGAAAACGCCGAATGCAAGTTCGCCAAGCAGTCCGGCGGCCGTGGTCAGTACGGTCACGTCGTGCTCAAGCTCGAACCGCTCGAACCCGGCAAGGGCTTCGAATTCGTCGACGCCATCAAGGGCGGCGTGGTTCCGCGCGAATACATCCCGGCCGTTGAAAAGGGTGTCGAAGACACGCTCAAGGCTGGCGTCCTCGCCGGCTACCCGGTTGTTGACGTGAAGGTCACGCTCCACTTCGGTTCCTACCACGAAGTCGACTCGAACGAAAACGCGTTCAAGATGGCTGCCTCCATGGCCTTCAAGGAAGGTATGCGCAAGGCTGATCCGGTTCTTCTCGAGCCGATCATGGCTGTCGAAGTCGAAACGCCGGAAGAAAAGATGGGCGACGTCATGGGCGACCTTTCTTCCCGCCGTGGTGTGATCCAGGGCATGGACGACCTCGTTGGCGGCGGCAAGAGCATCAAGGCTGAAGTGCCGCTGGCTGAAATGTTCGGCTACGCTACGCAGCTTCGCTCCCTCACGCAGGGCCGTGCCACGTACACGATGGAATTCAAGCACTACGCTGAAGCTCCGCGCAACGTCGCCGAAGCCGTGATCGCCGACAAGGCCAAGTAAGATCTACAATAGAACTGTTTTTTAACCCCTAATCTTTAAGGACCAAAAATGGCCAAGGGTAAGTTTGAACGTACCAAGCCCCACGTTAACGTGGGCACGATCGGTCACGTGGACCATGGTAAGACCACGCTGACGGCTGCTATCACCACGATCCTCTCCAAGAAGTTCGG
>NZ_KQ968498.1:0-4202 GCF_001578585.1 Sutterella sp. KLE1602 | reverse complement strand
ACGAAGATTGATAAGTTATTTCCTAACTATTCCTCAGCTGCAGGGAAGACCAAAACCCTTTGAAGGGTGGTGATCCTGCTCAAGTTTCGGGATGTCCCTCTCGTAGAAAACCCTTATGCGGATCTCCCGGGAAGGGCAGGGGCGTCGAGAAGGCAGGTGCCATCGCCGTTCAGGCGCATTCGCGCAAATGTCTGTATCCTTTCGTCATCATGGAGAACGGACGGCAGAAACCCCTTATATATAGTGGTTGTCCGGCGAAATCAGATTTAGGAGACCGAAGATGGGACTCGACTTGTACGCGGGCACCTTCACCCGCTATTACACCCGCAACTGGAAGACGGTCGTGGAAGCTTGGGCCGAAGCCAACGGCGTCGACTTCAAGCGCACGGAGACCGAGGACGAGGAGAAGCTCTCCCCGGAGGAGGTGCAGGCGATCGTCTGTGCATGGCGCGACGAGATGCTTCAGGCGGTGACGCCTGAAAACCAGCTTCCCGAGACCTGGGAGGAGAGCAACGACAAGGCCTACTACACGGACAAGCCCGACTGGGATGCCTTCGGCGCGATGTTGCTCGTAACCGCCGCCCACACGTACGAGGAGACGATTCCCGAAACGCTCGAAAAGGGCTGGGACTTCACCGAACATCCGCTCATCAAGCGCCTTGCCGAGGACCACGAGCACGTCTACTCGCTTTTCCGCAGCGTGATGGTCTGGGTTCCGATCACGAAGTCCACGATGGTCTTCCGCGGTCCGATGCCCACGGGCAATGAGGTGATGATCGGCACGCTCGGCGCGCTTGAGCAGGAACTCGAGCACATCAACGAGATCTGCTGGCTCGCCAAGGAGGAGACGATCCTCTCGTGGACCGAAACCGAGGGCTATCCCGCCAAGACGCTCAAGGACGTCGAGACGGGCACCGAGGATGGCAAGAAGGAGACCTACAGCACCGAGTCCCTCGCCAAGTTCGCCTTCTCGATCTTCTGGCGCGCCATGAAGTTTGCCAAGGAAAACCGCACGCCGGTTCTCTTCGACTACTAAGCCGACCGTCGACCAAAACCAAAAGCCGATTCCGAATGCTGATTCTGGATCGGCTTTTTTGTTGTTTGAGCTCCGCTCAAAGCCTTCCTCATTCTCCGTAGAGCCATTCGTCGAGGTCCCACCAGAGTTCGAAGAAGACGCGGGAGAGGAGGGCCGCGTCGCCGTAGGCGTCGTGGTGTCCGCCTCGAGCGCCGAGTCCGTACCATTCGAGCAGGGCGTCGAGTCCGTTGCGGCGGCGCTCCGACGGAATCGCCCTGGCGAGCACGAACGAGTCGACGACGGTGCAGCGGTCCTCGAACCTCGGTGCGCCGGGACGCGCGGCCTGAAGCTCCCGATTGAGCCAGAGAAGGTCCATCGTGCGGTCATGGATCACGACGGTCTTGCCGCGCACGGCCTCAAGCAGCTCGTCTGCGCGGGCCGCAAACTCGGGACAGTGCTCGAGCTCGCAGTCCTGAATGCCGTGCACACGCCTTGCGCCCGCCAGGGAGCGTCGGTGCGGATTGCAGCGAAAGTGCAGGCCGCCCGTCACGTTCTGCTCGACGTCCGTCTCGACGAGGGCCACCTCGATGAGGCGCCCGTTGCGCCCGCCCGTCGATTCGGTGTCGAGAAAGACGAGGGACTCTGCTCGGTCGAGCGCCGCATGCACGCCTTCGAGCCTCGCGCGTCGCTCCGCCTCCGACGTGAGAAGGTCGGGATTGAAATGCGTTCCTGAATGGAAAAGGCTCTGGCGAAGGGCCTCGCCGTCGTCCTGTACGGGAAGGCGGGCAAGAAGCTTCGAGAGTGCGGGCGAGAGCGGGGCGGGAGGGACTGGACGGGCGGGACGGGCAGGACGGGCGGCGGGATGCCTTTCGGAAGGCAGAAGCGTTGCGGCAGAGGCGTGCGGAAGGACGGCGTGCGGAAGAATGACGGTCATGGCGGTGATTTACTTGATGATGCAGTTGCGTCATGTTAGGCGGCGGTGCGTCAGTTTGTGACGCAGGAACATCTTTCCTGAACGCCGTTCCGATTGCGTCACGAGTTGACGCATGGGGTCCGATACTGATGAAAACGGAGGGGGATCCGCAGGGGCCGCCATGTCAGGGTCCGCGTTCTCCTCCCGAATCTGGAGTCAAAGACATGGCATACACCGCCTACAAGTTCAAGCCGTCATTTGTTGAGAAGCGTCTCAAGAGCTACAAGTCGAACCTGATGAAGTTCAAGGGACACGACAATCTCGTCGTCAACGCCGTTCGCGTGATCAGGGAGAGGCTCGAGGCCGATCCGCGCCGCTATCTTTCCTACGGGCCCTACTGGTGGGGCATCAAGAAGGTGCTCGTCGACAACGGCGTGCCGCTCGGCGAATGCGACGACGAGGAGATCAGGCTCGCCGACCGACGAGGAGACCATCGTGATGGCCGAGGAGTTCAGCCAAATCCGCCAGGAACCCTCGCCTCTAATGACATGGACCACCCACCCGATGCCTAGGCAATCGATTCTCGCAGATCGATAATGTGGCATCACAAGCCTTCATGGAGTCCATATCATGGCTAGAAAGCGCACCCTGTCAACACTCGACACCTCTATCGCATACGCTGTTGGCCTCGACCTTGCCAAGACTGATGTGGCTCTTGCCGCATTCGACTCTGATCACAAGGAACCTTATCTCATTGACCGGATCCCCTACGACAAGCTCTATGAGCTTCTGGCAGACATGGCTCCGACCTTGGTTGCCATGGAGCCATGCAGCGGTGCTCATCAGATCGCCGAGCAGATTCAGGAGCTCGGACATGAAGTCATGATGATCAGCGGGCGGCATGTCCAGGCATGGGTCAAGGATCATTGCAATGGCCAGAAGACCGACCTCAATGACGCGTTTGCCATCCTGAATCTGGCCTATGACCGCTGGCTGACGCCCATCCGCGGGAAGACGCGTGAGGAATGCCGTCTGCTTGCTCTGCAGGCCTCCTATCGCCAATTAAAGGGGCAGCGAACGAAGACTATGGTGCACGTCAAGGCTACGCTTCATGCATGGGGATTTCCCATCCGTGCAGGCTCCTTCAACCAGAAGGCTCTGCATGAGCTGATCGATGCCAACCGAGAGGCTTTCGGTGATGAAGTGGTAGAGACTCTGCACCTCATGATCAACCGGGTGCATGATCTCGACCATGACATTGCAACGGTGCTGAAGCTCCTGACAGAGGCTACCCAGCGTGATCCGCGGGCTTCCCTGCTCCGTTCCATACCGGGATTCGGAGTGCTGACGACGAGCCGTTGATGCGCTGTAGTGGGTGACATCGCAAGATTCGATTCCCCAAAACAGACCATGGCGTTCATTGGTCTTGTCCCGAATAACAGAATTACCGGGCATCACACGGAGACCTCTTCCGGTCGTGAAGCCCGAGGCCAGGGAAAGATGTCGAAGCGAGGAGACAAGATGCTCCGATCGCTCTGCATCCTGGGTGCAGGCGCATTGTGTTTGATGGTGCGCAACGACCGGTTGCCTGACTGCCCGTTCGTAGCAAGCATCAAGGAGCGCCTGGCATCGCCAAGACCTTGGTTTAAAGTTCTAGTCTATGTCGCAGCCAAGTTGGTGCGCATAGCCACAGCTCTCCTCAAATACGGAGAGACGTTCAGCTTCGAGAAAGCTGGCATATCGAAGGCGGTACTGAAGCAGTGGGAGCTTGAACAAGCCAAAGCCGCATAAGCCTTAACCGCCCGAAAGAGAATAGTCCGACCTCAAGCAAGATTGATTCATGAGATGCCTTAAAGGCGCCGTCTAATAGCCATACGCCTCACATTGCAGAAACTTGCATTGCCTTTTATTTGGCACAGACGGCTTTCTGAAGTTCATGGCGGGCATGGAATTCCGAACGGAGTCCCGACAGCCCTGAGAGATTGGTGGATGGGCCTCTCGCTTGAATAGAATCTGCTTGATCTGACTCCGCATGACCTCGGTAAAGGATGCGGATCAGGGAGTCTTTTTTCCGTCGTTTTACCGCGTTCCTGGGCGGGCCTCATTTCCTGAATTCACGCGAGCAAGCTCGCTCAAATTAGTACGGCCCGCGGCCACTGCGAGAGCGCTTTCGCGCTCACGCACCGCCTGCGGCGGAAAATACTTGACATCTTGCTTGACAAGAGTGGGCGGTCCAGAGATGTGAGGCGGGGAGGAATGGCGGAAAAGACAGCA
>NZ_KQ968497.1:0-2198 GCF_001578585.1 Sutterella sp. KLE1602 | reverse complement strand
GGAACTCCTTCCGAGCTGCCATTTGATCTCCTTTGATGGGTGTATATGATTATATCACATACACCCATCGCGGTACAAGAAAAAAGCCCCGATTAAACAGGGCTTTTAAGAGAAGTGTCTACTTCGTTTCTGGGTTTTGAGTGATCTTTTGACGACTTGCAGGTTTTAAACACAGACCGCAGAGCGTGGGACTAGGATAAACATCCCACGGTGCCTGTACATTCCAAACCAACGTAGCTCGCCTCCCTGAGGAGGTTTGCTGAGACTAGTCAACAAAGGCTCTTTCAAGCCTCCGCCTTTAGGCGGGGGTTATTGACCTCAACAAGAGGGTGCGAGACCAAATTGCGTTTATGTTTAACGTCATCTAATACTTTTTCCAAATGTCGAATGTTGGAAGATGAGTAGAACGGATCAGACGTTGGTTTGAATGGATAGCCATTATCAACAACGATTTGGTTAAGCAATAGGCGTACAGCTGTTGCCATATCCATCCCTAACCGATTCAAAACGGCTACTGCTTCATCACGAAGCGCATCATCTACTCGGACTTGAATGTTTGCCATAGTTCGCCTCTCGATCCGCATTAATAAGACATTACTATTACAGCATTGACAGAGCAATGAATCAGCACTATTGTAAACTAATTTTCCGCTCGTGCCACCTCTGAAAACATCCCTGAGCCAGAGAAAGACACCATCGTCACGCAGGCCTTCCGCCGACACCACGGCAAACGCAAAAGCAACCTTCCCTCTTGTCGGCACCGAAAGCCCCCTCGCCTGATCCATGAGTCCGGACGGCTCCTTTACAGGTTGTGACGACAGGCAGCAACTCATCAGGAACGACTTCACGTACGTCGACCTCGAAAAACAACGAGCGGCGCACATTTAGGCGGCTCCCGAGCGATCAGGAGCCGTTCTTTTCATCCCGCTGCCCTGCCGACCGAAGGCATTTTCAGCCGAAAAGGGCATCGGAAAACGCCTTCCGGAGCCCGCTGCGACGGCGTTTGGGGACCTTTCCGAAACGAGCATTTCGTTCTGTTGGCAAGCCTCCCGCAAACCGTTCCTTCGACTTCGGAAGGCGACTCCCGCCGTTGAGTGCGGTCGCCCTTTGGGGAAGCTCTTCAAAAGCCCTCTTTAATTTTGCGCCCCGAGAACTTTTGTCTATTACACAGGCTAAGTTTCTATGCAAACGATTGTTCAGGGTACTTTTGAAGAGCTTCCTTATAAAGACTACAGAGCATTACGGTCCGGCTGTGATTCTTCGCGATCCCACGATAACGAGTCTTCGAATAGCCGTAGATGTTTTTGATCCAGTGGAAACTCCATTCAATTGCACACCGGGCGGACGCTTTGGCATGCTCCAATTGGCGCTTCACAGCAACCATCCCTTTGATTGCTTCGCCGGCTTTTCCTTCAATTGCTTCTCCGATAGCCAGTTGCTTCTTCCAAGTACTGGGTTTGGCTGCAACGAACCAGGAGACCTTCCTCTCAAACGGCAACGCCAGCACTTTCGTACAAAATGCCCCACTCCGAGAGTCATCCCAGTGGTGTATAGGGGGATTTGGCCTCCAAACGATAAAGATGTCTTATTTTTAGGCATTGACGTGAGCGCGCAAGTGATAGTTCTAAAAAAATCGAACATTTCCGAATTCGATCTTAAGCTCGCGCTTGTTTTTTCTTTTCCTCCTCAAAAATTAACAAAAATGCTTACCCCTCTCCCAAGAGAGGGGGTATTTGAAGAGCTTCCTCGACTGATGCGTGCCGAGTCAATTCGGTTTTATAGAAGTCCCCTTCTCTTTCTCCTTCGCCCGCTTTGCCCCTCTCGGCCAGCTTCTTCAGGCACCGCTTGAACAGTACTGCATTCATCCGAAGAGATTCGAGAGGCGGCAAGATCAGGCTTCAGTCGAGTCGATGAGAGAATACAGAAAGCGCGCAGGCGCTCTTGATGAGCATCCTGCGAGCTCAGGTGTGTCTTTCAGGGCAGGAGGCGATCAGCGTTCAGCCGCCGCGTTCGTACCTGCGATGCGACCCGAAGTATAGGCAATGCCGAGCCCCGTGCCCGAGGTGTAGACGCGGTTGTAGTACGGACGATTGATGACTTCGCCGCCCGCATAGAGGCCCTTGATGACCGAACCGTCCTCACGCACGACCTGGAACTTGTCGTTGACCTTCACGCCGCCAATGGTTCCGCCCGTCTTG